>CAYTFC010000005.1:0-67115 GCA_964436955.1 uncultured bacterium
GCATCTGATATATCGCTATGAGCGCTAGATGAAGTTTTGGTAGCAATCAGGGTCAAGGCGCAAAGATGAGGAATGAATTTTCTTGGTTGGAGATTTCTTATCCTGACGCGTATGAGTTGGTTCCAGGAATTTGCCTAGGATTGTCGCTAGACGATGTGCGAGAAGAAGGGAACTCTGAATCAGGCCTGGAACTGGTATATGAGGGAGATACGGAAGGCATATGATGATAGTGAGTGTGATAATAATCACTAGAAGAGGAACTGTAATAATTGCTTGAAGAGCGTCCAAAATATTTCCTAGTGTGGAAAGAAGGAAGAAAGCTCTGTGTTGGGATAAGGATTCCTGCTGCAGCACTAAAAGCTAATATAGCTAGTGAAATACATGGTTGGGCCAATCCTACAAATAGGACCGCTGCGGCAACGATTAGTCCGAGATCCTCAAGCAATGGTAAAAGCATAGCTCCAATAGCCGATCCCGTAAGAAGCGTCGCTGTTCCCCATCCCATGATTTGGCCAAAGGAGATTGGTAACGCAACAATACAAACTCCAGCTACAGCTGAAGCTGTTACAGCAGCTACCATGTTGGCTTTTAGCAAGTCTTTTGTTTTTGGAGTTGTGCTGAAGCCCAGGAACCGAGTGGTTGGTTCCTGGCGCATTCCAAATAGACTAACCATAGTTGCCTGTTCCGGGGATTTGACGTCTATAGTCGCCACCACCACGTCCACCCTGAGCACCGCCCATTCCCAGCAAGCCACGCGCTGGAGCTGGAGCCGCGAATGGGTTCCAAGCTGCATGGTGAACAGGACGAGGATAATAACCCATATTCATAACTGGAGAATACCATGGCCGATGGGATGACACGTGCCAAATGTTTGGGGTCATAACGATATAGGTTCCTCCGCCAACCAATGCAAATAGAATGATGGCTGGTAGCAGAAGGGCTTGTGCTGCGATCTGCAGAACGGCAACTCCTACATATAGAAGTACCAATGCTGCAATCGCCACGAGGGCTACGTTAAGAATCTTGTTCTCTGAAGAAGTTTTCCCGGGGACTATATGTGATGTGCCTGGACCATGAATGCCATGCGATATACCACTTCCAATCCGAGCTAGACTATCCATGAAATTTTCCTTTAGTGTGTTTGAACAGCGCGGACGCGGCTAGTCCATGGTTTGATGTCTTTGTAGTAAGGGGAATACATATTGACGTTGATGAGCATGTTGGGTACTGAATAGCTCGACCAGTCGTCATTGGTTCCAATGATGATGGTATCGTTCGGCTGGAACTTTCTAAAAACACTCCAATCTGAGTTACTGATGTTCCAATGGCTGCCGTCATTGAGCCAAAGTTCCATCGTTTCGTAGCAGATTGCAACAATCCAACGGGTCCAGGGACTGTCAAAGAAGGGGCCCATTTTCATGCTTACTTGAACAGATGTGTTAGTCTGCATATTTACAAGACGGGCAGAACCCCAAGCACCGTAAAATTCAGGGTCCGAATAAGTGTAGTACGCTAGATAGGGAATATTATCCGGATAAATAAGAATGTCGTCGTAGGCGAGCCAATTCCCTACATAGGGAGCATCTGCATCACACACGCGCCAAATGGAGCCGTCTTCAAGTTCTACCGCGAATCCACCGGGAGCTCTAAAGGTAATGTGGTGAATACTTCCTGGATAGGAGGCGGCTGAGAAAAAAGATTTTGTCGACATTGGCAGAAGGGTTTCAGACTCTTCATTCTGAGAAACTTCACTCTTTTCGACTTGCTGTAAAAGAACCTCTTGAATGTCCTGAACAGACATTTGACGTGATCCGATAGGAATGTGTCTGGCTGGATCCTCATCGGGTTCTTCAGCGAAACCGGTTACGCACGTAAGCATTGCGATAACGGTAAATGCCAAACAGGCAAATAGCGTCGTTTTTTTCCTCTCCAACATTATCCCTCTCCAATCAATTTATGTTTTGCCGGCATAATGCCGATTGCTCATGGGTGCTAAATTAAGCCTGAGTCAAGATTCGGTTAATTTGAACATCTCGTACTTATCTGTGGGTAGTTCGGAGACCACATGCGCTTTGCAATTTTGATCTTTAATTCATCTTCAGAGGTATCATCGGCAACACCTGCCTGTATAGCAGCTTTTGATACCGCTAGTGCAATCACTTTTGCGATATCTCTGGAGGCATCGAGGCCTGGCAGGAGTGGCTGCGTTGAATCGTGCAAGGCTGGTGACATCGTGGCTAGGGTTCTGCCTGCGGCAACGAGCATGTCGGTCACGACACGGCGGCAGTTAGTGGCGACGATGCTTAATCCTAAACCTGGGAATATTAGGGAATTGTTACACTGCGTGATGCGAAATTCCTTGCCTCCAAAGCATACAGGGGCAAACGGGCTTCCTGTTGCTATAAGTGCTCGACCGTCGGTCCAGAGGATCAGATCATCTGGTGCAGCTTCAGAATGACTTGTGGGATTGGATAGCGGAAAAATAATGGGGCGATCGACATGCTGTGCCATTTCCTTCACAAGCCTTTCTGAGAATGATGCACCTTGTCCAGACACGCCGACAAGGACGGTAGGACGAACTTTTGAAACAACTTCTTGCAATAAGTTGGGTATGTCAGGAGATAACCCATTAGCTTCAATCATTGCGCGATCCTTGGAATAGCGAGCAACGGCAGAATCGAGGTTGTGTTGGAAGCTGCTTACAAGCCCTTTACTGTTTAGCAGCCAAATGCGGTCGAGAGCATCTTTTTCTGATAATCCATCTTCCATCATGGCTTTCACCACTAAATCGCCTATGCCGGTGCCAGCCGAACCTGCGCCTGAAATGACGATACGCTGATCGATCAATTTGGTGCCGGACACTGCTACAGCAGCGATCAGACCGGCTAAGGTGACGGCAGCGGTGCCTTGAATATCATCGTTGAAAGAACAAACGCGGTTTTCATAGCGCTCTAGCAGACGTCTGGCATTATTTTTCGCAAAGTCTTCCCAATGCAATAGAGTATTAGGAAAGCGTTTGAATAATGCTGTGACAAAGGATTCGACAAAATCGTCGTAATCCTGCCCACGGATGCGCGGATGGCGCCAGCCTAAATAGAGGGGATCCTCTAGAAGATTCGGGTTATCGGTTCCAGTGTCTAGGAAGATGGGCAGTGTTAATGAAGGATGAATTCCGGCACAAAGTGTATAGAGAGCTAATTTTCCAACTGAAATGCCCATCCCTCCGATTCCTTGATCTCCCAAACCTAGAACACGTTCGCCATCTGTTACACAAGCGATGCGTATATCTTCTTGCAACCAGTTAGCAAAAATTTCATCAAGGTGGTCCTTGTCGGAATAGGAGACAAACAGACCGCGAGGTCGGCGATAGTGATGGCTGAACTCTCGACAGATTTCGCCAATAACCGGTGTGTAAATGATCGGCGCCATTTCCACTATATGATCAAAAACCAAGCGGTAAAATAGAACTTCGTTACTGTCTTGAAGCTCCCGCAGAAAGAGATGCTTGTCAATTGCATTGCTTTTTCGCTTAAATCCATTATAGGCCCACTGAAGCTGCTGCTCAAGAGAACCAAGTCCCGCTGGCAGTAAACCGCGTAATTGCAAGTCATTACGCTCTTGTGGGGTAAAGGCCACGCCTTTATTTTGTAGAGGTGTTTCTAACACTGATCGTCCACGAGACGATGTCTTTATACAACCATGCGGCATTGCTATTTCTCCTTAGCTGAGCTGAAAAGTCTACCTTGGAGACGAAATTTTGTCCATGTGAGCATCATTGGCAAAAAGTTTGGGTTAGGCTATCAATAGATAAAAGGGGGGGGTGCTATATGGCTAACTCACTCTATCACGGTTCGGGGACCACGCAATCCCCCTGGATGTCTTCCCTCGAAAGTTCGAGACCTGCAGTCAACGAAAATGCAACGGTTGACGTCTGTATTGTAGGCGCTGGGATAGCTGGTCTTTCTTGCGCATATACGTTAGCTAAGGCCGGGAAATCTGTGATTGTCCTAGAGGCTGGAGAAATTGCGTGTGGAGAAACAGAACGGACTACCGCCCATCTTACCGCAGTTTTGGATAGTCAATTTAGCGAATTAAAACGATTTTTCGGCTTAGATGGGATGCGATTGGCCGGAGAAAGCCATTCTGCTGCGATCGATTATATTGAGAAAATCGTTAAGGACGAAGGCGATAATTGCGATTTTGAACGTCTAGACGGCTATTTGTATGCTCCCAAAGGCGAAAGTCTCGACAGCGAACTCGCCTGCGCGCGCGCGATCAAAGCGTTGGTCGTTGAGCGTGTGGATGCGCCGCCTGTTCAGCTATGGGAAGGTGGAACGTGCCTGCGTTTTAGCAATCAGGGTCAAATACATCCGATAAAATACGTAAATCTCTTGATCAAGGCTATCGAGAAGTATGGGGGCAAGATCTACTGTCACTCAAGAGTGACTGAGCTTAAAGGAGGCAAGGATTGCCATGCAAAGACTGCTAACGGCATAACAATCCATGCCAGGGCTGTCGTTGTAGCTACAAATATGCCTGTTAATGACCGAGTCATTATCGCGACCAAACAGGCACCCTATCGCACTTACGTGGTGGCAATAAAGGTAGCTCCTGGATCGATTCCAAAGGCTCTCTATTGGGACACATTAGAAGCTTATCACTATGTGCGACTAAGTCATGATGGTGACCTGCTCATTGTAGGCGGAGAAGACCATAAAACAGGACAACAGAAGGATCCCGGGGTCTGCTTCCAAAAGATAGAGAATTGGGCTAGAGCTCGCTTTGCATGCGAAGAAGTCAGCTTTCGGTGGTCGGGACAAGTGATCGAGCCTTATGACTGCTTGGCATATTGTGGTAGAAACCCTATCGACTTCGATAATGTTTATATTCACACTGGAAGTTCGGGAAATGGAATCACTAATGGCGCAATTGCCGGAATGCTAATCCCAGATCTTATTTTGGGCAGAAAAAACCCTTGGGAAAAACTGTATAATCCGGCGCGCAAAACACTTACCGCGGCTAATTTCTACGTCGAAGAGAATCTCAATGTCGCCGCCCAGTATCTCCAATGGGTGATGCCCAATGAAAAAATCAGTGTCGATGAAATTGAGCCGGGTTGTGGTGCCATTATTCGCAATGGAATGGCGCCGGAAGCTGTTTATCGCGATGAAGAAGGAAAGCTGCATCGCCTATGCGGGACCTGCCCTCACTTAGGTGGTATTGTTAAGTGGAATCAGGTGGAGAAAACCTGGGACTGTCCTTGTCATGGCTCGCGCTTTAAAACGAACGGGGATGTTGTATCTGGGCCGGCTAATGGCCCGCTCAAGCCCGTCGAATAACTTCAAACCCGACTTGCTACCTACATCGCGTTCATCCTTGTACCCATCCTGCCGCCGAGCCGCCGAAGGCGATCCTGTATATCTTGTTAAAAAAAATAGATAGCTTCGTTCTGTTAAGTCGATTACTGAGGATAGGAAAAAAACAGGATGAGCAGGATCGCCTTCGGCGGCTCGGCGGCAGGATAGGTAAAAGGATAAAACTTGATGTACCGATTAACAGCGTTAATGTTGTAATATGAGCGTGTGAAAAAGATGCCCTGCTTAATCGTTACACATCCTGATTACCAATTGCATCAGACTGGCGTTGGCCATCCTGAATCTCCCAAGCGCGTTAGTGTTATCAACGCTGCGCTTCAAGCCCATGGGCTTTTGAATTCATCTTCTTTGCTAGTTCCTAGACCTGCGTCGCGGGAAGAACTTGAACTCTGTCATAAGTCTGATTATATTGGATTGGTTTATCAGGAAGTATCGACATGTCACGGTGTGACGATGCTTAGCACCGGCGATGTGGTGATTAGCCCGTCCTCCTGGGACGTGGCTTTGCTATCTGCTGGAGGCGCCCTCACCGCGGTAGACGTTGTAATGGAAGACCGTACTAAAACGGTTTTTGCTGCATTACGTCCGCCGGGACATCACGCAACGTCTGATCGCGGAATGGGATTTTGCTTATTCAATAACGTGGCCATCGCAGCCCGCTACGCGCAAAAGCGCTTCAATATTGAGCGCGTCGCTGTTATCGACTGGGATGTCCATCACGGTAATGGCACGCAGGATATTTTCTATCACGACCCCACAGTCTTTTATTTCAGCGTACATCAATGGCCTCAGTATCCTGGTACTGGGCGTGCCGAAGAAATTGGCGCAGGCAATATATTGAATTGCCCTATTCCCTCCGACGAGAGGTCTCGTCTGGCGGTAAAAAACGCATTTCAAGATAAACTTCTCCCTGCGATGAAGAAATTTAAACCTGAACTTATTTTTATTTCTGCGGGCTTTGATGGTCACACCCTCGATCCGCTTGGCGGATGGAATCTCGAAGACGCAGACTTTGTTGAACTCACCCAAACGATTGTCGAAATGGCGAAGCAAAGCGCTCAATGTCGCATTATTTCGGTCCTCGAAGGCGGTTACTCACTGCCAGCTTTAACTACCGTTGTTCCTAAACATGTGCAGGCTTTATCCACTTAATCCTTGGTTATGCTATAATGTCTGATTGATTAGCATGACTAAGTGTGATGTGAATACATGTTCTGTCATGAAGAATTACCCATTCATCGCATCGACCATCGTCACGATGGTTTGTATGTCATTGAAGTTGTGTCTCGGCTACCGCGTGGGACTCTTCCCATCTCTTCAGCGCATAGTTGGTTACGACTTTACAATCCCCAAGGAAGTGTCATTAGCTTCGGCTTTTTTGGCGATAGACCCATTATTAGTTTGTGGCAATTCATAAGACATCTTCGTCCCAGACAGGGAAAAATCATGCTTCCTGATGTCTACGAGGCCGTTACATCAACTCGTGACCAGCTAGTAACGCCTATTGAAATTACAGAGGAGTCCTACCAGGTTCTGGTCCAATGGCTTTGTAAGGTCCACAAATCTGGCGAAAGAATGTACCATGTTTTAGACACCGCTATCGGAACAAACTGTGCAGGCTTCGTGGGCGAAGCTCTCCGCTTGGTTGGTATTAAGTTAGGGCGCCTTCATTTTAATATGCCCGCATCCGTCATCCATTGGCAAAAAACTATTCATCGTTGGCGCGAGCGAGAGTTGAGACAAGTGCTCAACCGAGGCCGTCCGGTTCCTAGCGAAATTCATCACGCCACCTACGATCTACCTCAGGCCATTGAAAAGTAAGCGTTGTTTGGCCATAATATGGCCATGACTCGAAAAGCTAAACGCCAAAAGACATCAGCGACACCATTTTTTAATCCTTCCCTATCATGGCTTCCAGCTTTTTTTATGGGCCTGTGCATTGGAATACTTTTGCATTTGATCCCTGGTATGGATGTTATCTTCAGCGAAGCTAAGCGCGGGTATGAAGAAGAAATCACAATGCCATCATCTCCACAACCCATTATGTGGCGCCCAACAATCCACAAACATTCATCATGAGCATTCCTTCAAATAAATCTCCAGCCGACACTACTGTCGTTGTCGGTATGTCCGGCGGCGTTGATTCCTCCGTTTCCGCGCTTTTGCTAAAGCAGCAAGGCTATCGCGTGATTGGCTTATTCATGCGCAATTGGGAGGAGAATGATGAAAATGGAGTCTGTCGCTCTGCTCAGGATTCTGACGATGTGGTCGCTGTGTGTCGATTGCTCGACATTCCACATTACACGGTAAACTTTGCAAAAGATTATTGGGACCGCGTTTTTAGTGTGTTTCTTGAGGACTTGAAACGGGGCTACACTCCGAATCCCGATGTTCTATGCAACCGTGAGATCAAGTTCGATGCTTTTTTAGACAAGGCCATGGCACTGGGAGCGGACTACTTAGCCACAGGTCATTACTGCCAAACCGAGTCTATCAATGAAAAATATGCGCTGCTGCGTGGAAGAGATCCGGGAAAGGACCAGAGTTACTTTCTGTATACCGTCACCCACGATAAACTTTCCAAAACCATGTTTCCGATAGGAAATTTAGAAAAAAGTGAAGTAAGAAGACTAGCAGCCGAACATGGATTGCCTACCGCATCCAAAAAAGATAGCACCGGAATTTGCTTTATTGGAAAACGGAACTTTAAAGAATTCATCAGTCAATACATCTCCTATACACCTGGAAATTTTGTGTCTCTCGAGGGAAAAATCGTTGGCAAACACGATGGCGTTGCCTATTACACGATAGGGCAACGCAAGGGACTCGGTATCGGAGGGGCTGGCGATGCTTGGTTTGTTGTGAGTAAAGACGTGGAAAATAACGTTGTTTTTGTCACCCAGGGTGGCGATCACCCAGCTTTGTATCGTAGCAGCTTAATTGCTGACGAAGTCTCTTGGGTGGCTTCTGAGCCACCTGCTATGCCCTTCAAGTGCACGGCGAAGGTGCGTTATCGTCAACCTGATGTATCCTGCACAGTTGAATTAATCAATCACCAGTTACATGTGGCGTTCGATGAACCGGTGAAAGCCATCACATCCAAGCAATCCGTGGTTCTGTACAGTGGAGAGCAGTGCCTGGGCGGGGCTATCATTACCTCAGAAACGTAACAATTGGGCTAGCAAAGAACGAACAAGCGCAATACGGGCTTCATCTGAGGCCGTTAAGGCGTCGAAAATAACATCCGCTACCTTGCCCTTTACTGACATAGGCCGATAATCCAAATGCGCACCGGTTAGAATGACTCGCCCTGTACCGACTTTGCAAGACACGATGGCAGCTTCGGGCCCTGTTTCCACATCATCATAAGTTGCAATAACCTGTACATTGGGCTGGTAATCACCTGCATTTTTGAAATAGCATCCGCCATTATAGTAAGCATGGAAAGACTGTTGATTGGTCTTCAGGCGAGCAGCATGAGCAACTTCTTCCGTATCATAACGAAAGCCACCAGGTTGATAGACGGTCCCACATGCTTCTCCAGGAAAAAACGCTAGTTCACGCGAGCCCGTCACTTCCAATGGATGGCCTATTTCAAACGAAACTTGTGCCGCACCATAGTATGCGCCAGCACAGATACCAAGATAGGCCCCACCATTCCGTACAAAATCACGTAGATTAGCATTGGCTGGACCACGCAAATCCTCGTCGTAAGGAACGTCGCGGCCACCTGGCATAGCAAAGAGCGCTGCTTCTTTTAGAATTTCTCCAGAAACAAGGCTATCAAGATCGACCGAACTCACAACATACCCAGGAGGAACATAAGCTTTCAATGTTGCTAGGGTTTCGCGAAAGGAAAGGGGACCAACACCCCTTCCCTTGTACACTAAAACATGCTTAGGCTTGCTCAAGGAAGCCTCTTAAGCGCTGTGAAATGGTGGGCAAAAGAATTGTGGCCATAATGACTTTTAAGATATCTGTCACGACAAACGGCGCCACACCCATTGTCCAGGCAGCACTGGCTCCCACCAAGCATGATAGCCACGAAAAGCCGAAACTAAGAATGATTGCAGAGCCCAGTAACATGGCAAGTCCAATAGCGATTTGTGACTTTGCAATGGTTTCGCATAGGTATCCTACGATTAAGGTCACTGGCAAGTAAGCCCATAGATAGCCTCCAGTGGCTCCCGCCAACCAAAATGCTCCCCCATGTCCTTCTGCAAACACGGGCAAGCCCATTGCACCTTCACAGAGATAAGCAACAATAGCTAATAAGCCGCGCTTGGACCCTAATAAAGCCGCAACGACAAGGACTGCCTGTGGTTGTAGGCAGGAAGGCACCGTTGTAAAAGGAAATGGTACGGCAACCTGCGCACAAAGGGCTATAAATAACGATCCGCAAAAAGCGACCAAGAGGTCGCGCGATGTGACAAAGGTTTTGGACTGATGTAAAACAACTGCGTCAGAACGCATAAATTCGACTCCGTGTGTATTAAGCTGCCACCATAATAAACGAGCGTTTTAATTTCGCAAAGCAAATCTGCACGCTAGAGATTCGCCATTTTGTCTCAAACAAAAAACGTAATGTTTCCAGCTGACGTCGCTCCGCAGGCAAAGGCTCCCCCACTCTGGCTTATTGTATGAGTCCACGTTTTTTAAGATAAATCACAAGTAAAGCCCATCTTTTCATCGATTAATTTAATAAAATAGCGACTTATAATTAATATTGATGACAAAATAAATAATTATTAATTAACTTTTTTTCCTAGAGCAAGAGCAAATTCATACATTCGTGCTTTACAGGATGTGGAATGACGACTAGTATTCAGTTTGGAATGCCAAAAGATATTTTGAGTCTACCAAGGAGTCCTCTATGGCTAATACAAAGCCCTTTCGATTGACTCGCTTGCCTAAAGGAAAAGCCTTAGGCATCAGCAAAGCTCAAGCCCATCTTCTCATCACCACTCTATTAGCAATCAATCACGGGAAACCGGCAAAGCAAGCCAAGCAAGATTTTAAAAAGCATGAGTTTACTGCTGGTCCCATTAAAGACACGTCACTCGCTCTGTTGCAACACCTAAAACATTTTTGGGCGGGTAAGCACACAGCCACCCCGGCTACTAGCAAGAAACGCTAGGAACAGCCATGGTGGGACAACGTCCTTTTCATCTACTTTGTTTAGGACCTGTTTGGGCCAATCTATGCTCAGATCAGGTTGGAGCTGCGCTAGCAACTACCACGTCTTTTTCCGCTACCGTAGGTGGATGCGGAGGGGCTGTTGCGGTAGGTCTATCTCGACTTGGTCTGAAATGTGCAACATTGACACGCCTTGGAGACGATCCGATGGGAAGGTTTGTGAAAGCATTCCTTTCAGATGAAGGAGTGAACACGAGCTACCTAATCGTAGACACTGCGTCGCAGACACCTTTGGCACTGCATAGCGTGAGTGCTTTAGAGAATAGTGAAACACAGTTTTATCACACTTCGGTATTGGAAACGACCGCTAGTCTGCTTGCGCTTACTCTTGAAGATTTACAGAAGTGCCAGGCTGTACTTATTACAGGCCACTTGTTTGCCACTCCGGCGCTAGCAAAAGCCACAAAGCATGTAGTAGATCTTGCCAAAGAAGCAAAAACAGCGATCATTCTAGATATCGACCGCGAATTAAACTTGTGGCAACCAAAAACTGAAGAACGTTTGCGTATAATCTTCAAGTACTGCGATCTTATTATTGGTAATAACGAAGAACTTTGCCTGGCTGGCAATAGCCATCATCTTCATGGAGCATTGGAACGACTGCATAACGAATCTCCCGCGACGATTGTTCAAAAGCGCGGTGCACAAGGCTGTATTGTTTATGGACGAGAGCTTCAAGACGTCACAACAGCCCCTGGATTGCAGGTCAAAACGTTAAATGGTCTCGGCAATGGCCATGCATTTACCGCAGGATTTTTGCGCGGATGGTTGACCGAAGAATCCATCATGAAGTGCTGTTCATGGGGAAACGCGTGTGGTGCTATTGTATTAAGCCGACGTGGCGGTGTGGTTTCACAGCCCTATTGGGCCGAGCTTCTAGCATACTTAAGACAGCCGATTTCCTCTAGCGTGGTGGACATTAATCACCAACACTTTTCTCTCCGCAATGCGAGGGATTCTAAGCGTCCACTTTGTGTTTTGTCGTTCGATCATCGCACCTATTTTCAAAGCATTATTGCGCGCAAGCATCGATCTGAGCGTGATATCATCCAGTTCAAAAAACTCCTGTTTCGTGCGACCCAACAGACCATAGCACATGATTTACCAGTAGATCATGGCATTATGATCGACGATGAATACTGCCAGCCCCTCCTGCAACAAGTAGATCCGGCCCAATTATGGTGCTCACGATGCATTGATGCGCCCATGAGCTTTCCTGTAGGATTTTTGCAGGGGAAAGAAGCCTCGCTAATTTTGCGTGCATGGCCACGGCATCATCGCGTGAAGGTACTAACCTTTCAGCCATCGCACGAGGAAAATCAGTCGTATATTCCTCAAACAAAGGCCTTGAGGCATTTGTATCAAGCGTGCGTGGAATGGGGACATCAACTCGTTGTAGAAATCATGCCACACAACGATGAAAACGATCTGGTTTATCCTATGGAGGCTATGGAAGCCTATTATCGTGCAGGAATATTTCCATCATGGTGGCAACTGCCATTGCCGCTTCCTGCGGATGTATGGGCTCGGATTGATGCACTAATACGTCGCTTCGACCCTTATTGTCGTGGTGTATTGGTGATCGGGAATAATGAGCCCCTCAGCACAGTAGAAGAACGGCTTAAGCAATGGCACCAGATAGCTCCTATTGCTGGCTTTGCTGTCGGACGCTCCATCTGGGGCGAAGTCGCCGAGCAATGGTTTTCTCGCGAAATCGAAGATGACCAGGTTGTTTCAGAAGTTGCCAATCGCTACTCCGCTCTCATCGAGAGCTTCGTTAATGTGCCCATAAAAGCATGAGTCAAAGGACGAAAAAGACGGAAGAGACGCCCTAATAGTTTTCCTTATCCCAATGTCGCTTCGGCGAAGCGGCGCTACAATGTGTAACCATGTAGGCGCTCCTATTTTATGTGGGATTAAGGTCAGGTAGTTTATCCCTTTTCTGGCTTTGAACCGCGGGCACATGTGGTTTTATCGGCTTTTGAACGGGGTCTTTAGTGAAGCTAGTGATTTTTCTTTTCAATGCGATTCCCCAAAGCAGCGCAACTAACAACAAAAATGTCAGAGTCCCAATGACAGCATAAAGTAAGAATGGAGCGCGTACAGAAGAAGTGGTCTCTTCTGAAGTCGCTATTGCTAGGGGAATAAAGGCGACTTCTTGAGCAGCTGTTGCTGTTTCTAGCGCTGGAAGAATTTGAACCGTACGCGCAGCAATACTCGAAGTTCTTTTTTCCTTTTTTACGCTATCCCACCAGTTGATGGAAATTTCAGGCAACTCCCATGTGCCGGGCTGTTGAGGTATAAGAGTATATTGCTCTTTGCGCGAACTATGAATGGTCTCTTGGATGACTTTTTCTTGCTCTTCAGGCTTGTCAGCATAGACTCTAAACGTGGAAATTTGATTCTGTAAATCCTCTAATCGGGGAAGTTGACTTGCTTTAAGACCTTCAGCCTTAACTAAAAAACCGCGCGAAAAAGGCTCTCCAACACGCAATGTTTGCTCGTTTGGCCACAGCTCCTCTATGCTAAGTGATTTTGCTGGTAGCCATGGAGATACTTCCGAAATGGCAGGTTGCACATCAAGTTGAATTTCTTCGGTCATCAAGGTGAAAGGCTGCAAAGTAGCAAAGGGGTCATAAATATCATTAAAGAAAGAGCTGAATTGTCCTTTTCCTTTTTTCGGTATAGCTCCTTGTATGGCTATAGGAGGAATCGTTAGAGAGCCTGTTTTTAAGGGCGTGATGAGGTAACTAAATTCCACAAAATTGTACAAAACATCTCCAATTGTGCGCTGTTCTAGTTTTGGTTCCTCTAGAAGTTCCACAATGGCATCTTCAACCTGAATTTTCTGTGTTTGCACATCATAGAGTGGCATTTTTGCGATAAGAAAAGTGCTATAAATGAGGGGTTCATTTTTGTAGGGTAAGGCGTTGCTCACCTTGGTGATGGTCTTTGGTCCGGTATTATCCACGCTAGATTGCGGAGCGCCTTTAGTTACATTTAGCGTGATTGGTTGCGTGGAAAGAATACCCTCCGCTGTAGCAACAGTAATGGACGGGATTTGTACGACGCCTTCTGTCTTAGAAATTAGAGAAAGCTTCCACGTCACGCTTGAAGATACCTTACCGTTGACGATTGTTGTACTGTTTGAGTGATGTTGTGAGTGGATCAAAAAGTGTTTTTTTAATGCAGAAACCTCTGGAGCTCCTTTGGCAGAGGTGCCCTTAAGGGCAAGATTTAACGAAAAGCTTTCGTTCAACTGCACTTGTGTACTACTAACGCTAGCCGTAAATTCACCAGCAACGACACAAGCAGCAA
Source organism: uncultured bacterium (assembly GCA_964436955.1). Classification (GTDB taxonomy): domain Bacteria; phylum Chlamydiota; class Chlamydiia; order Chlamydiales; family JAJFMA01; genus CAMFKD01. Next base: position 13,890 of record CAYTFC010000005.1, read on the forward strand.
AAGTTAAGCTCAAGAAAAATGCCGATAGAGCGATAAAAAAAGCCTTTCTCACCATGGATCAACTACCTCTTTAGTGCCATTGTTCTTGGATTCGAGATAAAATTTATTCTTCAAAAAGGACTTTGGATCATTTTTAATCTGATTGAGCCAAAGGTCGGCATCCAAATCTTCCTGAGAACGAGGTGTCGGCTTTTCCCTCTCTTGCTGAGGAGGCAATGATTGCTCCTGCTCTTCAGCGTCTGGGGCCTCCTCTTCCTCCGGAGATTTTTGAGAAGGTTCATCCGAATCAGAGTTTTCTTTCTCCTGAGAGTTGTCCGGCTCGTTTTCTTCAGAGGGGGAGTCTTTTTGGGACTCATCCTCTTTATCCTTCTCTTGTTGTTCAAGCATTTTTCTGACCAGTTCCAGATTTTCTCGGGCTTGCGTAAAATCGGGCCATTTTTCAAGCACATCTTCGTAAGCAGCGATCGCTTGGTGCAGTTTATTTTGCTGGACGAGGGCATTGCCCAAATTATAGGCGGCGCAGGAAGCTATCTCTGGACGTGCTGATTGTCGAAACATCTCTTCGGCTGCTGCATAATCACCCCGGCGATAGTAAGCAACTCCCTTTCTATAGGGATCCTGAAAGGCTTGCGCAGCTGTCGTGTAGTCTCCATTTTCATAAGCCTGGCCAGCCTGCTGTTCGGCATTACAAAAATAACTGTCAACAGAGGCTTGAGAGTAGATTGGCATAAGGAGCAGGACAACAAAGATGTAACCTCTACGATACCAAATAAGAAAGAAAGGAAGTATGGGGAGAAGAAGCAGATAGAAATGCTCTTCCCAAACACGCTGGGTCTTATGCACCTCTTGTTGTACATCGCTGCGCTTTTCTAGATCTTCAAAAATAACAGCTATTTGCTCGTAATGGTCAGCATCAAAATAACGCCCATGCCCAATGTTGCTGATCTCACGAAACCTTTCTTTTTCTAATTTAGATATAATCGGAGAGCCATTTTTCTTGATTACAACCCCTTCACGGTCCTTCAGAGGGGCGCCTTCTAAGGTGCCTACTCCTATGGCATGAAGAACAATGCCTTTCTCTGCCAGGATTTTGGCATTGCGGATGGCGCTAGCGTCTTCAAAACCACCATCGCTAATCACCACAATCGCTTTGTTATTGCCGGGTTCGTTTTGCAACATTGTGGCTGCCATATCAAGGGCTGGTGCTAACTTACTTCCCTGCACATAGACAATATCTGTATCTAATGAAGGAAGAAGATGGCGAATCGTATCTTTGTCCTCTGTCATGGGAACGATCATATGAGGATCAGCGGCAAAGGCTATTAGGCCAATTTTAACTCCTTGGGACATATTGAGAAGGTCCTCAATCTTTTGCTTGGCGCGTCCCAAACGTGAAGGAGAGATATCGTTCGCATTCATCGACTCCGAAAGGTCGAGCAGGATTACGAGGTTCTGATCGCGCGTAAAAGTGGCAATTTCGCGAAAATCCCAGCGAGGGCCAGCCAAAGCAAGGACTATAGAGGTCCAGACCGCGGACCAAAAGAGGAGGTGAGTCCACAGTTTTTTTTCCTTGTGTCCGGCTTCTAAAAGAAGATAGGGAATAAGATGTTTATCGATAAACATCTCAAGCTGATGAAAGGGTTGTTGTCCTCTATAGTAAAGAAAAAAAAGACCCCATGTTAAAGGGATAACCAGCAGCGTCCAAAGCCAAAGTGGGTGAGCAAAATGCAATTGACTAACATCCATGATACGCTCTCCTAGGTAACAACAACTGAGATAGTGTGAGAGCCAGGAAGACAAGCAAAGAAAGACTTAAGGGATAGTAATAAAGCGGCTCGCGAACCAGAAACAAATTTTCATTGGCTTCGCTTTTTTCAAGTTCATTAATTTTAGCATAAATGGACGAGAGCATCTTCTGGTTGGTGGCTGAAAAATATTGCCCTCCCGTGTCCTTAGCGATCTCTTTCAACAATTCCTCATCCATAGAGGCCTCTCCCATGGCGATACCGCCCCACTGATTAGGAAACGGCACTAACCCCTTTTTACCTATGCCGATGGTATAGATACGTACGCCATACTGCTTAGCCAGCTTAGTAGCTTCCAAAGGAGGAATACTGCTTGAATTGTCCTCACCATCAGTTAATAAGATGAGCACGCGCGAACCTGCGGGCCGCTCACGTAATGTACGCACTCCCAACCCAATAGCGTCTCCAATCGCTGTCGCATTCCCTGCCATACCCGGAACCGCGTCATTGAGCATGCGGCTAACCGAAGCTGTATCCAAGGTAAGAGGCACATGTAAATAGGCACTTTGTCCAAAAAGAATGAGCCCTAGACGATCTCCGTGCCGTCCTTTGATAAAATTGCCGACCACTTCTTTAGTAACATCTAAACGACCGATTGCTTTATTTGGTGTTGAAAAATCTAGCGCTTGCATAGAGGCTGAGATGTCAACGGCTAGCATGAGATCGTAACCCTTATTTTTTACCTGTCGAAGTTGATCTACATTTTCTGGTTGCATCAGAGCCAGGATGAGTAACACCCAAGATAGTAAAAGAAGACCGAGGCACATAGAATCGCTGCGTGCCTTGCTAGACTGGCTAGCGGGAAAGATATTTTTTAAGCGATGTACCGCGGGAAAACGGATCTCAGCGGTTTCATTGTGTTTTTCTTTCGATACGAAAGGCAGCAACCAACGAACAAGTAAGGGCAAGGGTAGAAGAAGAGCAAACCAGGGATAATGAAAGTGGAACATGTTAGCACACCCAATATCTAACGGCTTGTATTAACTCTTTAATCTGTTGGAGAGGCAGCTCTGTGTGCGCAGGCGCGTAGGGAATCTCAACAAGCAGCTTTCCTTTTTCAGTCCAATCGAATTGCTTGGGATCGTTAGCTTTTAGCCACTGTAGCCATGCATCGCCCACTAGCCCGGCGCATTCCCTGCGAGGGAACCGGTGCAAAGCAATACGGCGCAAGTATTCTGATAAAAACGTGACTGTTTCTCCAGACGTATCAAGAGATAGACTGTGTTCTAGATGATCTAGCCTCTGCAAAGTCTCGCGTTTCCAGCTTCTTAAATAGCCTAAGCGGCGTCTAAGCAGCCAAATGGCGAATGCAAGGACAAAGATTCCAAAGGCAATACAGACCCACCAGCCGATGGCTAGGGGCCACGAACTAATCACATCAAGCTCTTCAATGTCGTGTAGCTGTTCCATTAATGCAGACATTTCTTCCTTTTTGCTATGCTCTTAAGACCTAAAAGAAGATCGCGATGCACATCTGATTCAGTAGAAAGAGCTATCAACGGAATTTTAAAACGATCGGTGAGGGCATTCAACGTTGCGCGATTCGCCTCCCATTGAGCAGCGTAAGATTCACGCCCTTTAATGTTGTCTGTGTTGACATATACCTTCTCTGAGCCCTGTCCACAAAAGCCGATGAGGCCAGCGGGTATGAAAGATTGATCGGCGGCATCATTGATAGAAATAAAGACAACATCACAGCTTTTATTGAGACGGCTTAGACCCGCTTCTTTCGAAAAAGTGGGGGAGATATCCATAAAGTCGCTAATCACATAGATCAAAGTGCCTGGATGGGAAACTCTACAAATATGCTGCAAGGCCGTTTCTAAAGTAGTACGATGCTGTTCTGCGGGAGGTTCGGAAAGCATTTTAAGCATCATACAGAGAGCTTGGCGCGAACGCTTAGATGCAAAATAATGCAGTCCTTCCGGCACATCGCCAAAAAAACACGCGCCAATACGATCTTGATGGGCGAGAGCTCGCCAGCCTAACAGAGAAGCACAGCGAGCGGCTTGGATCGATTTAAAAGTGTTTCTTGTGCCAAAGCGCATGGCAGAGTTCATATCTACGCAGATAAGGGTATGCCGCTCCTTTTCTTCCTTAAACATTTTTAAGTGCGGAGATCCTGTGCGTGCCGTCACCCTCCAATCGATATTGCGGATATCGTCTCCAGGCACATATTCGCGCACGCCATCAAAGTCCAGACCCTGCCCACGAAAAGGCGAATGGTGATTACCCGGTGCGGTCGAACTAACTTTTCGGCGCGCAAGTTGTATCTTGTCGCGCGTGCGTCCTTTGTAGGAAATTAGGTCGTTAAAATCGGGATAAAGCATGCACACACCTCTCATTTAGGGAATGGCTACGACATCCAAAAGCTTACGGATGATCTCATTGCGCGAAATCCCATCAGCTTCTGATTCGAAGGAGGGGTGAATGCGATGTCTTAAAACCGGAAAAGCGACCTCATGAATATGCGTTGGAGTGACATACTCATCTCCTCTTAGCCAAGCAAGAGCCTTGGCACAGCGAATGAGTGCAATAGTCGCTCGTGGAGAAACCCCATGCACAATCCATTTAGCAAGATCACGATCATATTTTTCGGGCGTGCGCGTTGCTGAGGCAAGTGAGACGACATATTGCTTTAATTTGTCTGAGATGTAATGGCGTGATACAGCTTGACGCGCATTGAGAACCTCTTCTGCGGATGTGAGCGGCAAAAATGCTTCTCTGGAATGCTGTTGACGTTTCTCGTCAAGCTCAACAATCAGCAGCTCTTCGTGGTGGTTAGGGTAACCCACCTCTAGATGCATCATGAAGCGATCGAGCTGCGCCTCAGGCAAGTTATAGGTCCCCTCTTGCTCGATGGGATTCTGCGTAGCGATGACCATATATAGCTCAGGAAGGGAATAGCTTTTGTGTCCTACTGTCACTTGTTTTTCTTCCATCGCCTCGAGCAGCGCGGACTGTACTTTAGCAGGTGCACGGTTGATCTCATCGGCGAGTAGAATATTGTTAAAAATGGGCCCCTTGCGAAAGACGAAGTCGCTCTTCTCATGGATATAAATTTCAGTTCCAATGAGATCAGAAGGCAGTAGATCTGGGGTAAATTGAATGCGGTGGAAGGCACCTTCGATCCCATCGGCAATTGCTTTGGCTGAGCGCGTTTTGGCCAAACCTGGCATGCCTTCAAGAAGAGCATGTCCATCTGTGAGCAGACAAACCAGCATCTGTTCAATAATTTGATGTTGGCCAATGATTTTACTTTGAATGGATTTTAGAAGATTCGACAAGGGATGAAGTGTCGTATTTTGTACCTTTTCGTTTTCTTGTGCTTGAACAAAGCTCATAGGTCACCTCTCAAGTATAAAAAACGTGCTTTAACTGCCATGAAAGCGACATAATAGCATGTTCATGCAAATTTTGATAACCCTAAATCTTCAGAATTTACACAGGAAGAGGATATCATACAGTTTGCTATCTACAGCAATCCCACTCCCAACGCCAGGTGCAGTTAGAACTGCAATTTCTATCCATGGGTGGAATCTTACCCTTATCAGCAGCTTCTTTGTTTTTCTTATCGAGCAGATATTGGCGAGTAAACTCTCCGGCCAACGCAGAGACATGGTCCCGCACAGCACAGATTAGGCCACCAGTGGCTGCGATAAACATGCACTGTTTTTCCCAAGTGATCACTTGCCAAAACTCATGTCCCTGGGGTTTTCCGCGCTTAAACGTCTCATCTTTCTCAAACAAGCGAAGATTGATTTGCACAGCATACCCTTCACAGCAAGGCAGTACAAAGACCTGCAAACTCAATAAGGTGCGGTAGGGATCATCAGGCTTTGCAAGGGGTGGGCGGATATCAATCCCAACAAACTTCAACTCTTTCTCCAACTCACACTGAGCCTCCTCCACAGGAAGCCACACATATGAGTTAGGATCCACACACACTTCAGTGTAAATGCGAAGCTGTTGAGGGATTTCAGCTAAGTTGTCATGACCATCCCACCACGTATTGTGCAACGAAATAATGCCGGGAGCGGTATATGGCAATGGTTCATGAATGGGTCGAATCGTGTTAGCTGGACGTATGGGAACATAACCACGATAAGCACCAAGGTCGTTAAGGACAACCAAGACTAACGCGGCACACAATCCAGTGCAAAGTCCTCTAAAATCCATAGCTTCCTCTTTAATGGTCTTGAGGAAGCAAAATAGTCAGATCTGATCATTAAACTCAATTATTTAAACACGCGCTTCTGGAATGCTGCAAACGCTTTTTTGATGAGACTGCCGATGATTCCTTTGGTTGTATCATGGTCGATCATACGCGCACGAGCCTCGTTAAAGGCTACGTGTCGAGGACCGTTCTCTGGTTCATTAACCAAAGCAGATGCCCATTCCCTAGCGCTGCCAGAAATAGCAGGGTCATGCTTTTTGATAATTTCATACAGCGCAGCAGTAGTAGTATTTCCGTGCTGTCCAGCGGGAATACTATCCCAGACTGCCATCTCATTTTTCATTTGGCTAAAGACGGCAGCATCGAATTGCTTAGTACTCACTCTGTCCTTTCCTAATTGCAGGTTCTTAATCTTTCTTGCGGCCCAGCCCACGCCATATGTGGTACCGACAGCTGATATGCTTATCCCCAATCCCACAAGTGCAATGGGTAGTAAGTAGCCTCCTGAAGCAACACCACTGACCAATCCAACTCCCGTAACAGCCGCGCCAGCTAAATGAAGAGCATCTCCAGTACCACGGATGACCTCTCCAGTCTGCTTTTTCTTTAGTTTCTGAGAGAAATAGCTGGAAACTTGGTAATCCAAGGTAAGGGCGCTGCTCGTCATTACTTGTTGTGCTTTAGCTTGGCGATAAGCCCTTTCAAGTCCTGGCATGGGAACCCCTGGAGAATCCTCAAAGAGCTCGATTGCAAGGCTCATGCTTTTGGTGATCTCCGCCCTTGCTTCAGCTTTTTGCTTACGAATTAGTTTAATGTCCGCTTTGGTTAGTTTAATACCACCTTCGGGAAAATCACCTTGAATTAACCTTTTATCTAGACGATCCAGTTCGTCATGAGCTTGCCGCACCCTTACGTTAAGTTGGCTAAGGCTAGTTTCGATTGACGTGCCTTTGACTCCAGGTATATCTCTAAGAGCCCTAAATTCCGCCATCTGCGCGCCAGCTTCCACCTGCCCTTGCAGACGGTGGTCCACGAATTTTAGGTCATCCCTAGCTTGCTTGTGATTTCTTTTCACAGCAACTAGGCTGTCAATGGCTAACCCCGCAGTAATGGGTAAAGCCACAAGTCCTATCACCTGCCCGGCAACGGGCACGGCTGTTACTGCCGGCGCAACCACGTGGGCAAGTCTACAACCGGCGCCCGCAACCATTAGTCCAGAATGAGCTACCTGTACAGTGGCTATGGCACCTTTTTGTACGTGCTCAGGAGCGTTATTTAGCTGTATACGCTCTTCTAATTGTGTGATGCCCCTGCTAATCACACTTTCTCGTCTTTCAAGCTTTATCATTTCCAGGTCACTGATGCCAGGATCTTTTCTCATTTGGGCAATGACACTTAGCTCTTTTTTACCTAGCTGGATGAGGTTATTGCAACGACGGTCGTCAACAAGGGCTTTTTTTCCCTTTTTAGCACTATCTATGATGGCATAAGTGTCTAAGATAACATTGGTAAAAGCTACATTGCTACTAGCATCGCGACTGGTGCTATCGAGACCACCAACTCGATTTCGAGAGATAAAAACCGACATTCTATTCTGAATTTTGATTTTTAACTTACCTAACTTAGATGCAGTCTCGTACTTTTGTTTTTTGATGGTATTTTTTTTAATTTGAATTTGATTAGCCTTGTCCGCTAGAGTATCTACGTCACCCATTCGCTTATCGATACTGCCGAACCCCTTGAAGACATGTCTCTCTATGCCCTTTAAATCAGCTGTCATCTTTTTTTGATTGATCTTATTCAGTTTTAAGACTTCTTTCGGAGTTAAATCCACTTCTCTAATGGATTGTATAGACACCTGGACGGGCTCGGGAATGCCATGCTGATCTACGACAGGCACCGCCTTGCGAGGATCAGCGGGTAAAGACGCTACCTCTGACGAGGAAGTTTTTGTTTTCTCAGCAGGCCCTATGTTCGGGGTAGTAGGTGATCTAAAATACTCGACACCACCATCCATATTTCCATCCTTCAGACTAAAATAAGTTCTTCACACATTGAGCAGCTCATCTGACAACGCCTTCTCCCAGGTAACAGACCCAAATCGTGATCTTTCCTGCCTCCTAGCGGGATATCTTCGGTGTCCTGTTGAAGAATAACTAAATGCTTCTGCACAAACAATCCGCTATACTATTATAAAGCTCCATTAATTTAATAAACTCTTTGCATCATTATTTATTATAACATTTAACATTCATAAATTTAAATTAAATTAACACGACAGAAAGGAAGCGGAAAAGATAGAATAAGGATGAAAACACAGGAAGGAGAGGATAAACAGGCGGTGTTCGCCCTTTTTATACCAAATAAACTGAGTGGACAAGAATGAAACTTGGCCTTCAGAGCATTTTCTCAAACTAAACTTCGATCTCGCCTGAAAGAACTTTATCGAAAGAGAGTTCGCCTTTGGACACGCGTTCAATGAAGGGTTGATACAAGTCCACCATCGACCCAACTAAACCCAAACTAGCGACAAACTGACGTGGATCTACCTGGCCACCTGGACAGGGTAGTCCATATAAAAAGTACGTAGAAGCCAACGGCTCACTCATCAGAAAGCCGGGCATATCCGCTACATGATTAATAAAACACACCATTCTCGCAGTGTCCGCCACAAATTCTGGCTTTACCTCAATAGGCATCACTCCTAAGAATTTAACGATATGGACCAAATCCGCAGCCTCGACCTCAGAAATACCCTCATCCGGATCCTCCTTATCCACCATGACAATGATGCGTCTTGGACGCTCTAGTTCGTCCATTCCTATAGGAATATCGAGCTGCTCCACAGCAGCCAGATCTGAAGAAGGTAGCACGAAGGATTCTATATCCAACGAAGCAAGGTATTCCTTTAACGCGTTAATTTCGGTTTTCATGCTCTACCCTTCTTTAAAGTTTTATCCACCCTTCAGGCCCATGCCCCTCTTTGGGACGCTTAGACGCTGTGCTGCCACTCATAAGCTTTTGAAGCTCTTTTTTCCAATAGCTTATTTGATTCACAAATAGCTGTAAAGTTGCCATATAAGTTACAAAATCAGTGTGATCGAAGAAGAGCTCCTTAAAGAGAATCACTTGTGTACCATGACTATCTAATCCAAAGTTCATTCCCTGTGTGCGCTTCCCATAAAGATTCGCTTGGAGAATCGCTTTGAAAATGGCTTCATTTTCCAAGTTACCCAGTTGTATGACTTCGGAATAGAAAAAAAAATTTTTAGAATCCCCCATTTCCACATTAACAATGTGCTCTTCATTAATGATGAGGTGACATTGTCCCTTGTCATTTAAGCGTAGGGGAATGCCCACCGCGCGAGAATGTTGTTCTAACAGCTCACTAAGGTTCAAAAGACGCTGCTCCTAGGTTTAGGTCATCTCAAGCTGTCACCCATTATACCGCAACATATTCGAACTTTGAATTTATAGCTTTGAGAAAACCGATGTTGAAAAAAGCCGTTCTACAAAGTCCCTACTTCGTCCGATTGAAGCTCATAACACAATGACATACGTTCCTGATAGCGCCATATCTAGGATGAATTCAGTATGGGCGGCAGTGAACTCTTATCTCCAAGGGGACAAAGACGTTATACCACGTGCGGCTTGAAATGGTGAATTTGGACCGTGCGTGGTATAACAAACAGTAGCTCATGCGCGTGCCGAGAAACAGACTTGTTCTGCTACCGCCTGAATAGACATGCCTTGCGTATCCACTACGGTATCCGCAACGCGCTCATAAACTTGAATGCGCGCTTCGTACAACTTTTCAAATGAACCTTCTGGATCCGCTGGATCCAAGATGGCTGGTAATGGTTTATTGGAAAGTAAACGCTCTTTAAGAGTTTGACTATCTGTTTTAAGATAAACTAAAATACCGTTTTTCTTCAGTTCTAGATAGTTATAATAATCCACAACTGACCCACCGCCGGTCGCAATAACTCCCTGCTTTATAAGTCGTAATTTGCGAACCGCATCACGCTCTAATGCCCTAAAAAAATCTTCGCCATGCAAATGGAATATCTCTGCATTTGTGAGTTTTTTCGTTCGCCCCAAGATTGGATTGAAGTAGAGATCCTCGATCACAATATCGATGTCGATAAAAGTCTTGTGAAGCTGCTTTGCGACAATACGCCCGATAGTAGACTTTCCACAAGCTTTGAAACCAAAAAGAACAATATTCATAGGTGATCACACACGATAAACTTTAGAAGCCGAATTAACGATCTCTGGAAGACGATCTATGTTAACCAAGCCTTTTAGCCATAGAGACAACTGCATCTCTGCCTGGCGTACCCACATCTCAGCACCCGTGACAACTACGCACCCTTTTTGCTGTGCTTCCAGCAACAAGCGAGTCATTATTGGCGTGGCAATGACATCAAAGACAAGCGTGTTACTCTGTAAATCATTCGGATTTACCAAAGTTGCATTGCCATTTGGAGCCATTCCGACCGAGGTCGCTTGAATGACAACGTCTGGACCACTCTGTAAGATGTCGGGTAGGCTTTCAAAGGGCTTAGCATACACTCCTAAGCGAATAGCCAACGCTTCCGCCCGTTCAAGGGATCGGTTTACCACCAAAACATCAGCCCCGCGCTGCTTTGCTTCATAAACAATTGCTTTAGCCGCTCCGCCAGCACCGATTACTATTACACGCTTGCCGTTAATACCACCTGATAACTTTGCTTCAATGGCATCAATGGCTCCAACGCCGTCAAAATTGTACCCTACAAGACCCCGCTCATCTCGCACAACCGTGTTCACGGCACCAGCGGCAGCAGCAGCAGGATCAACAACGTCCAGCAAGGGAATAATAGCCTCTTTGAGCGGCATCGTCACGCTAAATCCGTGCCATTTCAACTCGTTAACTCTCTCTAGAAACGAGGCCAACTCAGAGGGATTGACCCGTGCTTTTACATAGACAGCCTGAGCCCCTAGTGCTTTGAATACAGCATTATGCACGATGTAGCCCTTGCTGGTATCAACGGGATTACCAATGAGGGCCATGATACGCGAATCTTCATTTAAACGCTGAATTCCATAGATATCCCTTAAATCTACAGCCGGGACTTGACCCGGAGCCACTGCTAATGAATCGTTTAGACTAGCATAGGTAAAGGGACTGCCAACCGTAGGGGCTAATATTCGTGTGATAGAGCCAACTGCACCCATGCAAATGCCGCAAAGTAACCTCCCATTTCGGTTGATCGTGCGCATGAATTCCAATATGTGCAAAGAATCTTCAATAGAGTGGGCTGTGGTCACTATTTTGTAATAATGACCAGGAAGTTGTTGCATCGCATGTAAAGTGTCGATTAAGTTGACGTCGGAACCATGTATATCATGATATGAGATAACAAAGTGGGTATTGGGAAGGAGTTTTTTAAGCTCTAAGACATCGCTGCGAGGGGTTCCTACTTCGATATCTATCAATTCTGGATGCAGAACACTTAAGTGTTTTAAATAGGTATAGCGTCCCACCACATCATCAGAGAAGGCACCGCCCTGCCTTTGACTTTTAAGGGTAAGCATAACTGGCAACGAGCATTGTCTCTTAAGAAGCACCAAATCACTTACAGGAATGGAATCGAATAGGTCGACACGCAGCTCAAGCACATTGGCATAGGCTGCGGCTTGTGTCATTTGTTCTCTCACAGACGCGAGGTCCGGACCAGGAATGGAAACGCATAGCAACATGTTGAGATCATCAAACAGTGTTAGGATAAAGCAATATTCAGTGTTTTAAGCTATTTGGCTGTGGCGGAGCCTAAATTAAATGAACTAATAAAGTGATCGTACTCACTCTGGTCGTAATGGTCCTTGTTGGCCACATACATCAGGAGGTAAAGCGTAGGACCTACAGCAAAAGCCTTACCCTTAATGAGCGCCTTTGGATTCTCGATGGTAACATCCATATCATCATGTCCCAAAAACGTACCATTTTTAGAGGCAACAAGCTTGTTATCGGGATGAGCGGCGACCATTTCGTCTTTTACATTCTCTAAAAGGCTTGCAGTTGGTTGAGTGCTGTCTTGGTCGGAGGTGATCATGCTAATGATGAAAACAGTTCCATCATTTTTCTCAGCTGCGTACATGTCATATTTACGTTCTTCACCGGTGGTTTCATCCTTACGATGGTTTTCTGCGCGCTGTGGTAGCACCGGCAAGTTGACGGAAAAACTACCATCCTCAGCTGCGAAGCGTCTCCATTCCCCATATGTATCTGTGGGGAGGGGATTGTTCGCCAAATCTCCAGGCAGCATTTTATAAGAATGCTCGTAATTGGTAACAATTAGATAGCCAGCTACAGCAAGCATAACGAATAGAATGACAACTAGCGCCCGAGTCATGGAGTATCCCTTTGTACAACATTGCTCGTGATCACCATATGAAATATGGACAATTTGCGATATAAAAAAAGGTTTTAATATGATGTTTTTTTTCCCAAGCCTCCGATCCCCACCACGCATCACCATAACATGCTAACTCGTGCCCTTGCCCGGCTCATACGCGTTAAGCTAATTCTGACTTTTTTGAAGTCTATTGGGCTAACTTTTTCCAGTTTGGAGACAAGCCTAGCGACTCCGATATTGACTTTTGTCCCCAAGACTTGTTTACTACCTGCATGTCTCGCATACTGCATGTCTTACTTTTGATCTGCTTATTCGGATGCTCCAAGCAGGATACTTCCTCCAGCAAAGTATTACGCGTTGCTGCCGATGTAGCCCCCAGCTCTTTAGATCCCCGATCCGCGCGTATTCTTGCAGATGCTACAGTCCTTAATATGCTCTATGAAGGCCTCATGCGCGTCACCCCCGACGGACAAGTAGTACCAGGCATCGCTGAATCTGTGTCCATTTCGGAAGATCGCCTTACCTATACCTTTCATTTACGACAGGCTCTATGGTCGGATGGCTCTCCTGTTACTGCACAGGACTTCGCTGCAAGCTGGCTCTATCAACTCTCTCCCGCCGCCCCAGCACCAAACGCCAACATGCTCTACGTAATCAAACATGCTCAAAACGCTAAGACCGGAACACAACCCCTGTCATCAGTCGGTATCGAAGCAAAGGATGCCTCTACTCTCATCGTTTCACTTGAGCAACCTACTCCCTACTTCTTGGATCTCACCGCTTTTTACGCCTACTTTCCATTCAAAGAAAATGCCTTTAACGGACCTTTTACACTCAAACACTACTCACCAAATAGCGGACTAGAAGCCTCTAAGAATTATCTCTACTGGGATGCCGATGCCATTCGTCTCGACGGAGTGAACATCATTCTATTGGATGACAGCACCGCCTTATCTCTATTCGAAGCCAAAGGACTAGATTGGGTCGGCTCTCCATTATCAACCCTGCCAGCCGAATCACTAGATAGTCTTCCTTTTATACAAAGTTCGCCGGCGGCAGCTACGCACCTGTTTCGCATTAATGTGAACAACGCCCCTTTGGACAATCCCAAACTGCGGCGTGCTCTAGCACTAGCAATTAATCGGCGTGAGTTAGTTGAACACGTCATTAAAGGAAACCAATCGCCGGCAATGGGAATTATTCCCAAAGGCCATCGCTGGCCAATATCGGCCCATTTTCTCGATCATGATGCTATCGAGGCTAAAAAGCTATTTATCGAAGCCACCACAAATAGTGCCTTACCTACCCTTACCTTCATGTATAAGCCCAATGAGCGCGAACATAAGATTGCTCAAGTTCTTCAACAGCAATGGCACCAAAACCTTGGTATATGGGTAGAATTGCAAGCCGTAGAGACAAAACTACTTTTGGAGCGTCTTAGAAGTGGAAACTACTCACTTGCGAACGGCTCATGGTTTGCGGATTTCAATGATCCGATTAATTTCCTATCTGTTTTCGAATCCTTAGATAACGGCACCAATAATACAGGATGGGATAGTCCCACGTTTAAAAAACTACTCGCTGATTCAGCAACTGCATTTTCTGAGGAAAAGCGACGTCGCCTTCTCATACAAGCTGAAGAGTTGTTGATGGCTGAAATGCCTATTGTTCCCATTTTCTACTACAACCTTAACTACGTCAAAGCGCCGAATGTTCACGGAGTGGGTATCACTCCCCTAGGAATTCAAGTTTTTCGTGATGGATGGATCGACTGACACATCCTTAAAGGAGAGAACTGTGAAATACTATTTCATGCCTATTACCCTGCTAACAATCCTCTGTTTGTTAGGCTGTCAGGCGCGCGATTTATCTCCAGAACAACGCATGAAGGAACAACATCTGGTCTTGAATATTTTTACAGAACCCCCTTCGCTCGATCCAGGAAAAACCACAGATGCATCATCCATTACAATTCTAATTATGCTCTACGAACCTTTGATGCGTCGCAGCCCCCAAGATGTGCCTGAGCCCGGCGTCGCGAAAAGCTATGAAGTGAGTGAGGATGGCAAAACATATACCTTTCATCTTCGTGAATCCAAATGGTCCAACGGCGATCCTGTAACCGCCCATGATTTCGAATATGCCTGGAAGCGAGTGCTCAACTCAAAATTTCCGGGTGACTTAGCTTATGAACTCTACGTTCTCGTAGGCGCGCAAGAAGCCAAAGAGGGTAAGACCTCCATGGATAATGTGGGCGTCAAAGCGATGGATGATTTGACCCTGGTTGTAAATTTGGTTAATCCAACCCCATACTTTCTCGAACTCTTGCAAATCCCCTGTTTTTTACCCCTGCACCGAGCCTCCGTGGTAGACAATCCCGATTGGGCTATGGAGGCAGGTCCAAACTACATTGGAAACGGACCCTTTAAAATGGAAAGCTGGACGCATCACAACGAACTAATCGTGGTAAAAAACCCACTTTACTGGGATGCCAGTGCGGTGAAACTCGCCAAGATCGAACTATTGATGGTCGAGGACAGTAATACAGAGTTGGCGCTCTTCGAAGATAAAGCCATCGATTGGGCTGGGAAACCTGTTTCGATGGGACTTCCGACCGATTCTATGCCCGCCTTACTTGCCGAGGGAAAAGTAGAGTTTCATCCAGTAGCCGGAACATATTATTACTTTCTAAACACACTGAAGCCCCCTTTTACTAACGTCAATATTCGGCGTGCATTTGCCTATGCTTTGGATAGAAAATCAATCGCGACGAATATAGGTCAGAGTGGCGAAGAGCCGGCCACCTGTATTGTGCCACCACCGCTAACGTTACAAGATCAGGAATGCTTCGAGGACGATAATGTCGAAGAAGCGAGACGTCTTTTTAAGCTAGGGTTAAAAGAATTGGGCATGACCAAACAACAACTTCCCCCTATTTATCTTAGCTATAACACCGGTGAAGGACATCATAAAATTGCGCAGGCCGTTCAACAGCAATGGAATAATGCCTTTGGAATCAGTGTCACTCTAAAAAATCTCGAATGGAAGGTCTATCTGGACAAAATGGAACGCGGAGACTTCACAATAGGACGTATGTCGTGGTTGGCTAGCTATAACGATGCCTATACTTTTCTGGATATGTTTAAACATAGCAACGGGTACATCCGTTGGTCTGATCCCGAATACAACGAATTGCTGAACCAGGCGCTTAAAGAAACGGATAGCTCTAAGCGGCGAGACTTACTAAAGGAAGCTGAACGCATCTTGATAGATCAGATGCCTGCAATTCCCGTCTATTTCCTAACAAATTCTTTCATGAAAAACCCCCGTTTGCAAGGTGCGTATATTTCTCCCATCGGTGAAGTGGATTTTAAACGCGCCTATTTTGAATAGGAGCCCGATCCCCCCACCGCATCTCAATAACATCCTAACTCGTGCCCTTGCCCGTGCCCGAGCCCGATGTCCTAAATCATTATCCTATTCCTATTTCTAACCTCTATTCATATCTCGCTTCGAGAAATTGGCAAGATTTTTTTTGGGCACGGGCACAGGCAGGGGCTCGGGTACGATTTAGGATGTTATTGAGATGCGTTGGGGGGCTCGGTTGCTATTTTCAACTTCAATCTGGCGCCATACTATTCCCTTCTGTTATAGTGATCACACTTATGCAGTATCTACTAAAGAAACTTGCTTACATTTTGGCATCGCTATTCGCGATCATCACAATCACATTTTTTTTGATGAAGGCTATCCCTGGAGATCCCTTCTCTACCGAACGTGGTGTTCCGCCCGAAATCTTAAAAGCTATGCAAGATCACTACGGCCTTAATGACCCGTGGTATGATCAATACATTCGCTACGTAAAATCCATTTTAACATGGGATTTGGGCCCTTCTTTTAAATACAAGGGCCGTTCGGTAAATGCCATCATCAATGAAGGGTTTCCGGTTTCAGCCATACTCGGAACCACTGCCCTATTCATTGCTATAGGATTCGGCGTTCTATTAGGAACATTGGCAGCACTTCACCAGCATCGCTGGCAAGATTATGTTTGTATGATGACTGCCGTAATAGGAATTTCTGTACCCAGCTTCATCCTAGCAACGCTCTTGCAATATGTGTTTGCCTTAAAAATAGGATGGTTTCCTGTGGCTCGATGGGGATCGTGGGAACATGTCGTCCTGCCGGCCTTAGCCCTAGCTGCCTTACCAACAGCTTTCATAGCTCGCCTTACACGTTCCAGCATGCTGGAAGTTCTACAACTCGACTTTATCAAAACCGCAAAAGCTAAGGGTCTCTCTACACATCGCGTCATCATTTGGCACGCTCTGCGCAATGCTCTTCTCCCCATCATCAGCTACCTAGGGCAACTCATCGTCAACATTCTAGTCGGAAGCTTTATCATAGAAAAGATTTTCGGAATCCCAGGTCTAGGTCAATGGTTCGTCACCAGCGTTTCGAACCGCGATTATACTGTCATCATGGGTACCACGGTCTTTTACAGTGTTATTCTTCTGATTGCTATGTTTTTAGTGGACATTGCATATGCGTGGGTAGATCCTCGTATTCGCACGCATTCTGAGGAGAAAAACTAGCATGGAAATAATCTCCAACAACCTCTTTGTGCCACTTGATAAAAGTCAAAAGCTGCCCGACCAAATCAGCCATCCTGCTATGTCTTTTTGGGTTGATGTGTGGAGACGCTTTCGCACCAACCGCATGGCTCTTATCGGGCTAACTCTACTCCTGATAATACTTGCAATGGCTATTATAGGGCCATTTCTCACTGACTACACCTACTTCAACACAAATCTGAATAACAATAACAAGCCGCCAAGCGCTGAGCATTGGTTTGGCACCGATGATCTAGGCCGTGATATTTTTACACGCACATGGTATGGAGCACGCATTTCCCTATTTGTCGGCATCACAGCAGCGCTTGTAGATCTCGTTGTAGGAGTCTTATGGGGGGGCATCGCAGCTCTAGTCGGCCGCCGCACCGATGAGATGATGATGCGGGTCGCCGATGTGTTATACAGTCTCCCTTATATGCTCACTGTCATCATGCTAATGGTTGTCATGGGTTCTGGGCTAATTCCCATTTTGATCGCTATGACCATCATTGGATGGATTCCCATGGCGCGTATTGTACGAGGACAGCTCCTTCAACTTCGGGAATTGGAATATGTACTAGCCGCCCGAGCTCTTGGAGCCGGCTTCTATCGCATTCTGTTTAAACACCTCATCCCAAATGCGATGGGCCCCATCATTGTTACGGTAACCCTAACGGTGCCCGCAGCTATTTTTACCGAGGCATTTCTGAGTTTCCTGGGTCTCGGCGTACAGGCGCCGGTTGCAAGCTGGGGAACGATGGCAGCTGATGGCCTGCCCGCATTAAAATACTATCCTTGGCGCCTCGCCTTTCCCGCAGCCTTTATTTCCATTACGATGTTTGCCTTCAACCTGGTGGGCGATGGATTGCGTGATGCCTTAGACCCAAGACAAAGGCGGTAAGCATGGCACAACCTCTGCTGGACATTAAAAACCTTCGTGTCAGCTTCAACACGCACATTGGCAAAGTACAGGCTGTTCGGGGGATAAGCTTTGCCATCGCTCCGGGCGAAGTTGTAGGCATCGTGGGAGAATCAGGCTGCGGCAAATCCGTGACTGCTCATAGCATCCTTCGGCTAATCAACACCCCTCCAGGAATGGTTGAAAGTGGCGAAATCTGGTTCGAATCTGAGGACCTACTGAAAAAATCAGAACGCGAAATGCAGTCGATCCGTGGCAACAAGATTGGGATTATTTTCCAAGACCCTATGACCTCGCTAAATCCCACCATGCGTATTGGAAAACAGCTTATGGAAGGCATTCAGCGGCACCAAAGAGTTTCTGCAACAAGTGCTCGAGAACTCGCACGGGAAATGTTGGAGACAGTTGGAATTCCCCACGCCTCCACACGTATTGACCAATACCCACATGAGTTTAGTGGAGGCATGCGCCAACGTGTGATGATTGCTGTCGCATTAGCGTGCAATCCCTCCCTGCTGATTGCCGATGAACCCACAACAGCGCTAGACGTTACCATCCAAGCTCAGATTTTGGACCTCATGAAGCGCCTTAAGGAACAACGGGGCATGAGTATTTTGCTCATCACTCATGATCTGGGAGTCGTGGCAGGACTTTGCGACCGCATCGTTGTCATGTATGCCGGCGAAGTGATGGAAACAGGAACGTTAGACCAAATATTCTATAACCCACAGCATCCTTATACCAAGGCTCTTTTGGAAGCCATACCGCGTTTAGGCAAAAGCCATTTGCAGAAGCTAATTCCGATTTTAGGTGCCCCGCCCAGCCTGTTATCTCCGCCGCGAGGATGTCCATTCACCGACCGTTGCCGTTGGGCCATGGAAATTTGCCGCCAGCAACGCCCAGACCTGACGAAGATCAACCAAGAACAAAAAGCTGCCTGCTGGCTACATCACCCTCACGCCAAAAGGGCAGACGATGCAATTAACGCCGAACCGCTCCTGGTGACATGATGAAAGACGCATCTAAACCCCTCATCGAATTACGTGAACTAAGCAAACATTTTACCGTTAAGCATCAGACACTCACGGCTGTTCATCGCTTGAATCTGTCGATCTATCCTGGAGAAACCCTTGGCTTAGTGGGTGAAAGCGGCTGCGGAAAATCCACAGTTGGTAAAACTATTTTGCGACTTCACGAACCCTCTCACGGACACATTTTTCTAGAAGGTGCGGATGTTTGTCACCTCAACAAGAAAGAGATGTTTCAGTTGCGTCGGCGCATGCAAATCATCTTTCAGGACCCCTTTGCATCGCTTAATCCCCGAATGACCGTAGAAGAAATCGTTGGTGAACCGTTAGACATCCACTCCCTAGCGAAAGGAAATGGCCGTCGAAAGCGTATTGTGGAGCTTCTAACTTTAGTGGGATTGTCGGAACAGCATCTAGGTCGCTATCCGCACGAATTTAGTGGCGGACAACGTCAGCGTATAGGCATTGCGCGAGCCCTGGCAGTGGAACCAGAATTCATTGTATGTGACGAGCCCCTATCAGCACTGGATGTTTCGGTGCAGGCTCAGGTAGTAAATCTGTTGAAAGATCTGCAAGAACGTTTGCACTTAACTTATCTGTTTATTGCTCATGACCTATCGATGGTCGAATACCTCTCACACCGTGTTGCCGTGATGTATTTGGGGAATTTGTTTGAGTTAGCGCCTACAACGCAACTCTTTAAGGACCCCAAACACCCGTATACACAAGCCTTACTATCAGCTATCCCTATACCGGATCCGCGACTGGAACGGCAACGTTCCCGAGTTGTGCTTACGGGTGAGGTTCCAAGTCCTTTGAATCCACCAAGTGGGTGCGTGTTTCGTACAAGATGTCCATTTGCTATGGATGTTTGCAAAACAACGGTGCCAGCGTGGAAGGAAGTCGAGCCCGGCCGTCACGTTGCCTGCCACCTCTACTAGAGTTCAAATTCTTCTTAACGCACGGATGCTCTTTTACTAAGATTCTTTCTTGTCGTCGGTATCCACATGAAAGCGGTGCAAAAAGCGATGCAGCAAAGGTGCTGCCATCACACCAACGATAAGAATAAGTGCCAGGCCGCTAAACAGCGCGAAAATGCCAGAAAATATTTTCCCACCGGTTGTATAAAGATTGGATGTGGGGCCCATACCCGAGAGTATCATGGCTGCTTCCAAATAGGAATCAATCCACGAAAGTCCCTCTATCCAATGATATCCTGCAATCCCGATACACAGCGATGTAATAATGATTCCGAACCCAAGCATAATGCTGCGCAAAATGCGTTTGCGAAAGCTAGCATGGGAAAGTAGGCGTTGTTGTCGATGTTCAAACATGTTTGTGTTGTATAGGCGCTGTATATTTTTTTTCAAGATTCCGCTAACATGCGGCTTATGAAACACTATTTGTATGCACTTCTATTTTTTATGACCGCCCAACTGGGTGCTTTACAAACACCTTTGCTGTTTTTACTCTATGACGCCGGTGAGACAATCGCCTTGGCCCCGGTGATGATCTCTTTAGACCGCGAAGGCACCGATTTTCGCGTTCTCGTCATGGGTGCTGCAAGCGAGGAAATACGCCAGATCCCCCTTTTTCATAGCAAAGTCATCGATCTCAACAAGAATGGCTCCTGGCAGCACGATCAAAAACTCACCAATCAAGAACTTAATACCATTGTAGAACACCTCTCAGCGGATGTGGTTGTGACTGGAGTGGCTTCTGTTGTCCAGTACCAAATTTCAAAGGTTCTGAAATCGAAAGGCAGCGAAATTCTCGCCTATTACGACAATTTCATTGTTCCTCTGAACCGCCATCCACACCAGGACATTATCGCACCTTTTGTTGAGCTTGCCGACACGTTTATGGTTCCGTCAAGAGCCATTGCTGACTCAATTGATGAAACGGTGGCAGTGGTGGGACAACCCTCGCTTCAAGTTTGGGCTGACCGCTTAGCCACCCTTGATGGAACTGCAGTGCGACGAGATTACGGCTACTCTCATAAGCCGTTGCTGGTATATTGCGGATGCGACAGCGAAAACTACGCGGACGCGTTTCGCCTTTTTGTTGATTGTGTTAAAGGAAATCCCAACTGGCAAATAGCCATCCAACTTCACCCCAACGCGGAAGGTGCGATGGAACGGGAAGTCCTTGCCGAGGCTGGTTTAAAAAGCGTCCGTCTTTATGACCGAATTCCTGGAATGCTTCCCTTGGTAGCTGCTGCTGATATTGTGGTGGTCCATCGTGCAATTACTGGAATTCAGGCTGGATTAGCCGGCAAATCTGTTATCCAAGTGGATACAGTCGACTCTGGTTTTTGGTACAACCTGGCAAGTGACCCCACTATGTTTCGCTTTGCTGTGGCTCAGGCCTTGCATAAACCGCCTACCGATCCGGCAAAGCTGTATCGCAAAGTGGGGATTCCTCAAGATAGTAAAGAACGCATTTTGAAAATGATCGCAAAACACATGCCGAACAGCCATCAGTCGGTTACGTCTTTCTTCCACTCCTCAGGAATGTAAGTGCGCCCTTCGATGGCGGCGATACGCTTTTCGATTGGGGGATGGGAGTCAAACAAACCACCCGAAAAATCGAAGTACATATGTGAAAAGGCCATGCCCTCTTTAGGCATATCCTGCACTTGACCACCCGCAATTTTTCGCAGAGCATTGGCGATACCGCTGGGATTACGAGTAAATTGCACGGCACAGGCATCCGCCAAATATTCGCGTTCACGACTGACCATGGCCCGCAAAACTGAGCCAAAAAACCATGTGATTGCACCCGCAGCCATCAAAATGCCAACAGCTATCATAATACCGTTGCCACCACCCTTATCATCTCGGGACGAACGCATTCTAAATGAAGTAAGTACGCGAAAACCGATGTACAGAATCACAAAAAAGCCCATCAACATCGCCGATAACTGCATGCTGATGCGCATATCGCCATTGAAGACATGCCCGTATTCATGCGCGATCACGCCCTGAAGTTCATCTCGATTCAGCTGAAATAAAGCCCCCGTTGTGACACATATCGCCGCTTTCTCGGGTGTTAGGCCGGCCGCAAATGCATTGATCTGCTCTGCTTCAAGAAGATACACCGCGGGCATCGGCAAACTCGCCGCAACCGAGATCTCCTCAATAATATTGAGTAGTTGACGTACATTGGGATCCGTGGTTTCGAGATTCACTAATCGAGCACCCACAGACTCCGCAACGTAACCGCCACCAAACTGTTGATATTGTACATAATTAAAGAGGGCCACACCAACCGTCACAGCGACAAAGATGCCGCCTACAATCGGAAAACTCTCTTGATATTCCGGACCAGCAAACTCACGCATGGCAAATTCAGCCAAAAAAGCAACGAAAAGCGTCATCATCGCAAACGCAAAGACATATATCTTTGTGCGAGAACGCGCTTTTCGTTGAGCTTCCCAGAAGTTCATTGCCATAAGTTAGCCTTTAAAAAGATACTTTTACTGCGTTACGTGCTTCAGGCTCCGCTATTTCAAACATTTCCGCGGGGTGATGCCCAAAGGCGGATGCCATCAGCACATTCGGAAATTCCTGTTGGGCGTTATTATACGCTAACACCTGATCATTATACGCTTGCCTGGAGAAGGCCACCTTATTTTCTGTGCTGGCAAGCTCTTCCTGCAACTGGCGCATGTTCTCACTAGCACGGAGTTGAGGATAGTTCTCAGCGAGAGCAAATATCTGGGAAACGCCTCCCTTTAGAGCTCCCTCAGCACCCAATAAACCTTTAATGGATTCATTAGTTGGACCACCAGCCTCAGAAATCTTCTGACGCGCGTTGGAAGCATCATTACGTGCCTTAACGACCATCTCTAACGTCGACTTTTCATGAGTCATATACCCCTTAACCGCTTCCACCAAATTGGGAATTAAATCATAGCGGCGTTGCAACTGCACGTCTATCTGACCCCAGGCATTCTTCACCTGGTTTCGAAGTCTTACTAAAGTGTTGTAAATACCCATGACCCAAAGGCCTAAAACCACCAGTACTCCAAGTAATATCAACATAAACATAAGCACACTCCTTCGCTTTCTTTTCTCAGCATAGCCTTCCTCTCTCAAGAAGAAAAGCCAAAAAATAGCGTGAATTAAGGTAATGTCAATAAAATCAAAATTAAAATATAATGAGTATAGTCACAACAAATAATGAGAGTATGCTATGGATGCAGGTAATCCTCTACGTAGTTCTGGTCAGCATCTCCCACAAGCCGCGAATAATCTAGACTCCCAACCAGCCAAGAAAAATCTAGATTCCGCTCCTCCTGCGCAATGGAATAGTCGTGATGTTAATAAAGATCAAAACGGCGGCAACGTTCCAAACATAGTGGGGCAACAATTCCCTGCGAGTCAACCAGTAGATAGGTCACAATTTAAGGCTTCTTTCATTGCCGGAGACAGTAGGTCATCTAAGATTGTGCGTTTTTTTGTGGCTCTTTTCAACCCAGGCTTTGTTGAAAAAAAAATCCTTGAAGCTAGCACACGCCACAATGAACACGTTAAATACCATGTGGGACACCTGGAAGACAAACTACCCTCTCTTAAACTATCAATGGGAACTGAGCAATACGGTAATGGAAATCTACCCGACGCAGAGGTCTACAGAGCTCAAATGACGAACGCCAAAGGTATGGATAAGGTAGTAACATCCAAGGCTAATGTGGGCGTTGAAGCTTATAAAGACATCCCTCAAATAACCTCTGGAGATGGTACCGTTTGGCATGCCGTAGGGATCAGACAAGATGAGAATGGTAATATCTCCGTTCAGCGAAATAGCGTCATACCCACCAGTGAACGTCATTTAGGCATAAGTAAGGACCTTAACAATATCTACATCGGGATTAGCAGCACCGGAACGATTACCATCGCGTCAGGTATTATTGACTCAGAGACACGCGCCCATGAATTTATGCATGCTGTTGCCGAGGCTATTAAAATCCGTAATGAATCCGGGCCGTTTGAAGATAAGGTAAAAATACGCGTAAGCTCTCATTCGCTTAACGCTCTCAGTAATCCTGGAGAGACCAAGATGATCAAGCAGCAAAATGCTATGGCCAGCTTAATTGATCGAGAGCTGGGAAATTTCTTGATAGAACAGGGAGTCAACAAAGATGATATTCCCAAAGGCCCAGTGATGTCTCATGTGAACCGAACTCTTAACGGCTTTACGAAACTTCCAGGGGAAGAGAGTAAAAATCATAAACTCAATCAGGTAGGAATGGCTGTTCAAATGAACTGGTTGGGCGAGGATTTACAAGATCTCGTTAAAGACTCTAACGATCCTGTTAAAGACTCTGAAGAATGGCGCAACTTCACCGACGCACATCGTGACGTGTATGACTCGGTAATAGCTGTTCAAGATTTTAAGAAGTCTATTGCGGAACTTAAACCGTCGGTTTGGCTTCAAGAAAAGCAAACAAAACTCACGGCCTCTCGTAACGATCTAGAAAGGTTACGTAATGAAGGTAGACAACAGGAAGCTACAGCACTAGGTTTGGAGATTAAGGACCTGGAAAAAGACATCAAGAAAACGATAAAAAGAGATCAAGACGGCATCAAGTTAGCTACTAAGTACCTAGAAAAAGAACAACGTGCGTTCAATAAAAATCTAAAAACATTAGCAAGAGAGATGAACAATCTAAGGCCATTAGTGGCTAATAGTGATCCTAAAATACGTGCTCGACTGGAAATTGGTGGCCATGTACTTGCAATGCAAACCGGCTTGAGAAAAGAACTCAAGTACCCCAAACTAAGTCCTGCACAGGAACTACAAACAATGATGCTCTTAGACCAACTCAATGGCGCAGTGACAGGGATTAATTGTAAAAGTGGACTCGACCGTACCTCCATTCCACGCTCCCTTGGTATCGCTATGAATTCGGTTATAGACTCAGCATCCACAAAAGCAGAAGGCATTCAAAAGGCGTATGACTTTGCCATCACTTACGACGAAAACGTAAACAAGATGGATAAGGTCTGGAGAAAATTTAAAAAAGATCATCCAGCAGCCAATAAGCAAGTATGGTTAAATGGGCAAAGAGATGAATGGCAAAATATTGGCAATTTCCAAAACAAAATGTTTGCGGAATGGATGGGGGTATCAAGACCAATTACAGCATTCAGCACAGGAACGGATGGCGGAATGAAATGGCACCACTCCAAAGCTGGTGTTAACCCTTTCGAAAAAAACCTGCACCCCCTTCCTTTCATACCCACAGAGGTTACTTCTAAGGGCGAAACCATTATACTTGTAAAGCTAGATAGAAAAGGGAATCGCACCTTCACTCCGGATGGCCTAGCAATATTTGAAGGACAGTCACAAAAACGCGGCGGATAATTGCCCAATTGGAGTACGATGCATCCTCAACTACACTAGAGAGGATGTAAAATGAAAACAGTATTAATGGATGTCAGTTTCTGGGCAGCATTACTTGCAGCTTTGTCTTATATGGTTATTGGCGCTCTGTGGTATTCCCCCCTTCTTTTCGGCAAAGTTTGGCTGAAGGAGACTAAGATTTCTCAAAAAGAAATGAACGGCTATGGCCGAGCCATCGTAGGATCTTTTATCTGTGGATTCATCATGTCCTATCTGATGGGATACTTCATTGCAGCCACTCATTCCACAACCGTCTTTTACGGCGCTCAAATTGGATTTTTCATTTGGTTGGGGTTTATAGCCACCACTCGTGCCCTCGGCGTACTTTACTCCGGACACTCGTGGCGACTGTTTTTTATCGATGCAGGCTACCTGCTGGTTGCTGCCTTGACGATAGGTGGTATTCTCGGTGCAATGATTACGGTCTAATACGCTCTCGGAACACATAACGTTTCAAAGCACCATCAACCGAAATCAACCCAGGACCAAAGGCAAAAATAACGGCGCTTCCTAGCAAATAAAGGAACGCCTCTTGAGCCACAAAAAGTCCTGGATGTGACCATAGCATCCACACCGCCTCCATGTGGGCGGTGAGGTATGCCACCATCATATTAATCGTCAAAATAAGCCCCATCAAACGTGCTCCAAACCCGATCAACAATGAAATTCCACCCACAGCCTCGACAGTAGCAACAAAGTAGGCAGTGAAGCCCGGTGCTGGAATAGGCAGCGTAGTCAAAAAGTTGATAAAAGCATCGATATGCATCAATTTTCCCGAACCCGCCTCCCAAAATGCCACGCCCAAAAACAGGCGAAGCACCAATAAAAATACCGGCTGAAACCAATGTGCCGTAGCGATCAATGCACGATAACAACTTCTTAGGAACTTCATTCCCTATCTCCCGGTTACGTTGAGCCCCTTATAACAACTTTTTATTTTTTTGGTTGGTCAATCTTAAGAAAATATGCTACCATATTTGAAACCGTTCACAAGACAAACAAGAGGAGAAGGATATGAAAGCAATTTTATTGACCGCAACATTCGCGACCTTGGCGATTGCTGGCTATGAAGAACCTCAATTCAACCAAGAAGAAACTTTTGTTGCCCTATTCTGCGAAGAAGAAGCCGTCTTTGCTGCTCTGAATGATGAAACTGAAGAAACATTCAACGAAGAGACTCTTATTGCTAACGAAGAAGAAACCTTCAATGATGCCGAATCCTTCAACGAAGAAGAAACTCTTCTAGCCAACGAAGAAGAACTTTGTGGCGAAACAGAAGAGACACTTCTTGCTAACGAAGAAGAGACCTTGAGCGAAGAAGAAGAAACGCTTCTCGCAAACGAAGAAGAACTATGCGAAGAAACAGAAGAAACTCTTCTTGCTAACGAAGAAGAGCTATGCAACGACGAAGAAGGTCTACTCGCTGTTACAGCAACTTACCCTGATCAGCGCGAGCTAAACAACACTGAAGAAGAAGTACTGGTTTAGGACGTCGAATGAATCGATTTAAAGCCGGTTTGGTGCCCCTAATCTATGGGGTGCTAGTACTCGTAGGGGGGGTGATAGGATATCAGAAGGTGCAAAGCCTTCCGTCCTTGATCTCTGGCCTAGTATTCGGGATCGCTTTGCTTACAGCGGCCTTTGGAACGTGGCGCGGATTCATATCCGCCCACTACACAGCAATTGCTTTGACCATAGTGCTGACGCTCTTCTTTCATTATAGATTTGTCGTCACACAAACCTTCATGCCCGCCGGTATGATGGCAATTGTGAGTATCTTAGCCCTTATCGGCATGTTCATTTGGCGACCAGTGTCGCGTTAATGAAAAAGGCTTTTCGTGTGATCCACGAAAAGCCTTTTTTTTTGTCTTAATCAAACTCTCTTAAACCCTCTCTCTATCCCGCCGCCCAATGTCATCCACTTAAAGGACCAATAATGAGTTCTGCAAAACTAAAAAGGGACCAAATGAAACCCCGTTCGTCCTTTTGGTCCCTTGTCCCTTTAGGCGAACTCAACGCGTGCGGAAGCTGCAGCCGATTCCAAGACCGAACGACGACTTAACCCATACGCCGAAACCAATGCCACAGCAAACCATCCCCATCGCACAGCCGTTCCTAACGTGTATCCACCAAGCATTTCTTCGTGCAAAGACCCTAGGAAAATTAAGCTCAGTAGTGTCACTAGAAACACTCCCAAAGCCTCGGTAAAGCGTGCATTAGGCAATCCGATTTGAGTAGTGATCTCTTCGCGAATACCACGGACAAGAAAGAAAAAAACGATGATCTCCACAATCCCCGCGAACAGCATCACATAACCTAATACCATAGGCGCCAGAGCTCCTAAAATATGCTGTCCATTGCCTGTACAGAAAAACAATGCGCCCGTCAACATCACAGCCAATGTGATCGTTACAGCTTTCTTTCGAGAAAAGCCATACTCAACTTCTACGTTACCAGCGATACTCTCAGCAATAGAAAATACCCCTGTAACTCCTGCCACGAAAAGGCTAAAAAAGAATATTGTCCCTAAAATTGGAGTAACCCAAGGCCCCATTGCTTGTAAAACCTGTGGGAACACAATGAACCCAAGTTCAAATGTAGAACTCGTCTTAATCAACTCTTCAAAGGGAACTCCAGACCCCTCACTCAAAAATCCCAAGCAAGCAAAAATAACCACACCAGCCAACGAAGAGATGGTCAAGTCTCCCACAACCACCCAGCGCATCGCCCGGCCTACATTAATGTTCTCGCTATTATAGCGTGCATAGCCTGTGATAATACCCAGGCCCAAGGATAGGCTAAAGAACAAGTGCCCAAAAGCATCACGCCAAATAGAAAACTCACTCAAACGGCTAAAGTCGGGAACCAAATAATAGTACAAGCCCGTCATAGCGCCTGGAAGAAATAAGGTAACGCCTGCGAAGAGGATCACCAATCCAACCATCATCGGCATGAAAATGGAGCAAATGCGCTCCACCCCAGATTGTATATTCTGTATTAATACGCGCCAGCTAATCGCGATCACCGCCACCGTCGCAATAACGATGGGCCAGCAAACTCCTCCCCATTCATTTAATGATCCACTATCTCTTAGAAAATCTGTCTTGAAGAAAGTCGCTGTATCCACAGGAATTTCATTCATCACCGAAAAATAAGAATAGGCAACGGTATATCCCGTCAAAACCGCATAGAAGGCGCCAATAGTCAAGCAGGTAATAATCGAAAGCCATCCCAAAACGCGTCCTACACTACCAACCGACGTTCCATATGCGGATACTGTCGGTAAACGATAACGCTGACCAATAACTGCCTCAAGCACTAACAACGGGATTCCAAGGAAGAGGTAGGCACAAAGTAATGGGATCAGAAAGGCGCCCCCGCCATTGCGATAGCACTGCGCGCTAAAACTTAAAATGTTCGCAAACCCAATCGCTGATCCCAATACAGACCAAATAAACCCTGACTCTTTTGCCCAGGAATTAGCCGTACTACTTGACGACATTTGTTACCTCAATAGTGAAATAAAGTAATCGAACCTTACATACCAATTAATGGACAAGATTATATCACGATTTAATGTAAATTTCAATATTAATTTTAGAATCACACTCGTGACTGCTGGTCTACGTGACATGTTCTGTTATACGTTGTAGCAGCGCTTCGCCGAACCGGCATAGAACGGTTTATTTATTTTGACGGCATTGCTGCGATCTCTGACCTCTAAACCGATTT
Organism: uncultured bacterium; assembly: GCA_964436955.1. Classification (GTDB taxonomy): domain Bacteria; phylum Chlamydiota; class Chlamydiia; order Chlamydiales; family JAJFMA01; genus CAMFKD01. Next base: position 42,976 of record CAYTFC010000005.1, read on the forward strand.
ACCCATTAAAAAATGTGGCTTCTGTTCGTCTTGTGAGTGGCTTTTTTCGGTTATTTTCATATTCGTGATAATACCGCTTGTTGTAAATCAAGAACACATGTTAAGGTGTAGGTGTTTTCAGGACAGACCTATCTTATCGCGGGGTGGAGCAGGGGTTAGCTCGTTGGGCTCATAACCCAAAGGTCGGAGGTTCGAATCCTCCCCCCGCTATTTTCTCTCTTCTGGCGGTATAGCTCAGCTGGTTAGAGCAACGGAATCATAATCCGTGTGTCGCTGGTTCGAATCCGGCTACCGTCAGAGCTTTTTCCCACTAGTTAAAATTACACTAATCAAGACAACCCACGAACACTGTCTATTTAACAATCACATAAGTGGGACTGTTTCGTTTACATGAACCTTTGTTATGCCGCTTCGGCGAAGCGGCGCTACAACATGTAACCGATAACGTTTACTGTACGAGCGATTGCCCCCCGATTGGCTGTAATAAATGCTTCACCAGCTTGGCCCAATTGTGCTCTCAAAGCCGTATCCGAAAACAAGTTGGATAAAGCTATGGACAACTCGTCCGGTGCAACCTTCAAACCAGCACCTGCCTGCAGCATCAGCCTTTCTAGTTCCGGCTGTGCATGCATATGTGGTCCAAATATCACGGGAACAGCATAATGACAGGGCTCCAAAATATTATGTCCACCCACACGAGATGTAAAACTTCCTGCCACAATCGCCACATCAGACAACTGATAGCATTCCTTTAACACTCCCATGGCATCTACTAAAACTACACGACTATCTCCACGACTTGGAATCGTATCGCTGTAGCGACAAAATGGAATGCCTTCGCTGACTAGCAGTCTAGCTACTTCGTCAAAACGCTCAGGATGCCTTGGCACAAGCAAAAGTTTCATTTGAGGATGTTTTACCCAAATTTCTCTGCATGTTTGTAGAAATAAGCGCTCCTCAGGATCATGGGTTGAACCGGCAGTGATAATAACTTGTCCAGCCTTCAAACCCATTCGTTCTCTTAAGTGGTTTAACTCTTCAGGAGAGTTCCTGGGAAGCGTTGCATCGAATTTTAAGTTTCCCGTGACAGTAATTTTGTTTGAGGCAACCCCTACAGACTCAAAACGGCTGCGATATTCCTCGCTTTGCGCACATACAGCATCAAATAGGCCAAAAAGCTTATGCGAGAAAAAAGAAAGTTTGCAGAAGCGCTGAGTTGAGCGCTCAGACAGCTTCCCATTCACAACTATTAGCCTTGAGCCTGCCTCGTTTGCCGCACTTAAAAAGTTAAACCAGTAATCAGTCTCTGTGACGATGACAACGTCAGGACGTATCTTAGACATCAGACGCCGCATAATCCAACTAAAGTCTAATGGCAAAAATAGGTGCTGAGTGGCGAAGGGCATGGTTCGACCTGCTTCTGCATGACCTGTGGCTGTAATCGAGGACACCACAATGATGGGGTCATCAAGAGTCTGGCGCAGACGTTCCACCAACGGTGCCACAGCTTTGGTTTCGCCAAGCGAAACAGCGTGTACCCACACCAACTTGCGATTCCCTTTGTCGATTGGCTGAATACCTACACCGAATCGCTCCCAAACACTACCAGCCGAGCGCTTCTTCTTCCATAGTTGAACCAACACTCGCGGCAGCATCAATAGCAAACCAACGAGCAAACATAAGTCATAAAAAAAACTTAACATCTTTTTTGTCACGTTAACATCCACCGTTAAAAACTTGGACCTATTGTACTCCACCGATCGCTTGACGTAAAGGAAAGGCTGCCTCATACTGACTCACCCTACTTAACTGCGCGATGTGTGTTGCCCATGATTGGCCAAACTTCACCTAAATCCTACCATGAAGCCCTTAAGACTGCAGCCAACGCCTGTACATATGTACGCGATCAAGCATATGATATTGTTAACAAAACGCCTTTGGGATTAATCGTAGACCGTATCTCTGATTTTCTACGTAACAATGCTGCATTAGTTCAATGGGGGGGCGCTATTTTTTTTGCTGCCGCTGGCCCTACCTTTTTCGTTCCAGGCTTTGCAGTGGGCGTAGCTGTGGGTTCGCTGATTCCCTATGACCCTTCATCGTTTGCCGATATCGACTTCAAAGCACTGAAGCAGACTGTAAACACCATTATTTTTATCGCAGGCATGTGTATGGGTCCGGGTGCCTCGTTTTTTATTTCCGGTTACACACCAGGATTTCATACCTATCGTGTGTGGAACGGCTACTATACCAATATTGGCCTGAAAGGTCCAAGGGCATTAGAATTCGAATTGGATAGTATGTGCTGGGAGTTGGCCCAATGGATTCCCGGCTTTAACCCTGCAGCTCACCCTCAGTTGGCTAAGATTAAGGCTAATAAGAATTTACTACTGTATCGTGCTTAGACCCTGATTGCTACCCAATGCTGTCAACTTAAAATAAATCCTTGTTAATGCCGCTTCGGCGAAGCGGCGCTACAACGTGTAACAAAACATGTAGAGCCACTTCGCCGAAGTGGCGTGGTAAAAATGTTCTTTAAGTTGACAGCATTGGGTAGCAATCAGGGTCTTAGAATGAGGATCTTTATCAATGCTTAACAACGTCTTGACTCTAGATTAATCCTCATACATTATCATTTTGAATAAAACTCAATTATCTAAGGGAGAAAGGAACATGGAACTAGTAAGAGCCACTACCGGCATATTTTTTAAAACAAGCAGTGTTTCGGATGCAGTTGACGATATCACAAATGGTGTCGGCACTCTGTATCAGATTGGTAGAGAGAAAGCTTACACAGTTGCAAAGGCGATTGGCGTTGAAAAAGGCTGTGAACGCGCTCACAACATGGTTAAAAATAACTCAGAAGTGATATTCTGGGCGGTAGCTCTTGTAAACATTTGGCAAAACGCATTGATGTTTGTTGGCGGCGTCGGCATTGGCGTAGTGCTCGGCGGAGCGGGTGAAAAAATGGGCATCATCGATAAAGCGATCCAGCTCATCAAAACCAAAGAAGCTTTGACAGGGTACAATTATCTAACTGGCGCCTTGTTCTTCGTCTTAGCAACCTGGTTGAGCTCGCTTCAAAGCGGTATCGTTGCCGGTAACTATCTAAGCGGTTCGGCTCTTGAAGAAGACAAAAAAGGCATCTTCACGCAAGTGGGGGAATTACTTCAGGGCAAATAGGAACATCTAGTCCGTGGCCTGGCTCTATCAGGCGAAAGCGATCCGGCAGGATTTTGTAGCGTCTTAGGGCACTTCTTAATTCATTTGCCGGATCGTCATACCCCTCATCCGCAAGTTGAAATGTCCCGAAATGCATACCAATACTAATAATTGGATTTAGTAATTGATGCACTTTTGCTGCATCATCAGGCGATAGATGCACGGGAGCCATGAACCAGCGCGGAGAGTACGCTCCAATTGGTAAAAGAGCTAAGCGAATATCTCCGCAATAGTCTTTGATCTGCTGAAAATGCGGGCCAAAACCAGAATCCCCAGTAAAATAGATCACTCCAGCATCCCCTTGAAATTGAATAACAAAGCCTCCCCATAGCGTTTTGTTGTGGTCCAAAAGCCCACGACGAGAAAAGTGTTGAGCTGGCACAAAAGTAATTTTTGGCCCCTTTTCAAGGACTTGTTCCTCCCACCACACGAACTCCTGAACATGCTGGATACCCTGCCGTTCCAAGAAAGTCTTATTGCCCTTACCCACCAAAAATTGGGGATTATGAGTACCTTGAAGACGCTTTAACGTGGGTAAATCGAGGTGGTCATAGTGATTATGACTGATTAACACTACGTCGATCTTGGGGAGATCTTCAAAGCGGACACCCGGATCTATCACCCTCTTTGGTCCTAGAATCCCCCACGGTCCAGCCCTCTTGGACCAAATAGGATCGGTCAAGATGTTCAATCCATTGGCTTGAATAAGAAAGGTGGAGTGGTTGATGAATGTAACTCTCAGCTGACCATCTTTAACATAATCAAAAAGGACCTTTTGGGATTCACTCGCCACATAGGTTGGCCATTCTATAGGTTTACGGTGCATCAACCAATGTAATAGATCTCGAAAACCACGCTGAGAAGCTGAAGATTGGAATTTATCATTCATGCCCTATTTGTATCGCAAAAATGAACGCTCTTGTCCAAAGGAAAACAACTTCTGATCCCACCAACCATCGCAATAACATCCTAAATCGTGCCCATGCCCGACTCCTAAATCCATTCTTATCCTTATTCCTAGACGGTTAGTGGTTGATTTATTACTAATTCGGAAGGGATATTTTGTTTGTGCAAGGGCAAGGGCAGGTTCGGGCTCCATTAGGATGTTATTGGAATGGAATGTGGGGGTCGGCATGAATGAGAACGTCTTCACTTGAGAAGAACACGCAATTATGCCACGCTACTGACCAAATTAGATCGGAGGAGAGTCATGAAGCTATTGGTTATCGGAACAGGTTATGTCGGGTTAGTCACCGGAACCTGCTTTGCAGAAATGGGACATCATGTCGTTTGTTTAGATATTGATGCCGAGAAAATTGGCAAGCTACTCAAAGGCGAAATGCCCATCTATGAACCGGGTCTCCAAGAAATGGTACTACGAAATGTCAAGGAAGGTCGTCTCCGTTTCACCACTAAATATACCGAAGCCGTCCGCGATGCTCAGATCTGCTTTATCGCTGTTGATACTCCCCAAAGTCCTAACGGTGAAGCTGATCTATCTAAAGTCCGCAATGTAGCACGCGCCATCGCAACTGAAATGCCCGACTATCGTCTGATCGTCATCAAATCCACAGTACCTGTAGGAACAGCGGCAGAAGTCTCCAAAATTGTTCAAAAAACTCTAGATGAACGCGGAGTTACCTTCGAGTTCGACGTGGTCTCCAACCCCGAATTCCTCAAGGAAGGCGACGCAATCAACGACTGCATGAAGCCCGATCGCGTGATCATTGGCGCTCCGAATAAGCGGGCGGAGGACCTTGTTAAAGAAATTTACACAGCTTTTACTTTAAGCCATGACCGTATCCTTACAATGGATGTTCCCTCCGCTGAGCTAACCAAATATGCCGCCAATAGTATGCTAGCATTGCGCATCTCCTTTATGAATGAACTAGCAGGATTATGCGAACTCGTTGATGCCGATATTAACCACGTGCGTAAAGGAATCGGATCGGATAACCGCATAGGCTTTAAATTCCTTTATGCTGGTGTAGGCTTTGGTGGAGCCTGCTTCCCAAAAGATATTCGAGCCCTACAAGCGCAAGCGCGCAACCTTAACTATACTACACCCATTCTAGGTGCGGTTGAAACCGTTAACATGCGTCAAAAGCAAGTACTCGGTCGAAAAATCGCCAGCTACTTCTCCAATCGCGGTGGCTTAGAAGGCAAAACCATTGGGATTCTTGGGTTAGCCTTTAAACCCAATACCGATGATGTTCGTGAGGCTCCCGCTCGCGTTCTTGTAGAACAACTTTTGGAAGCTGGCGCCAAAGTCCGTTTATATGATCCTGTAGCCAGACAAACCGCCCAAAAAAGCTTTCCGCAAGATCCACATATTTATTGGGCTAAAGATGAACTTGATGCCGCCACAGGCGCCGATGCGCTAGCCCTAGTCACTGAATGGCGCCAATTCCGTTTCCTCGATTTTCGAGCGATCAAAGATGTGATGTGTGGACATGCCTTCTTCGATGGACGCAACCAATACAATGCTCGAGAAATGCTACAAAGAGGTTTTGACTATTTTTGTATCGGCCAGAAAGGCCAAGTGCAAGGACAAGAAAAGTCCCAAGCTCCAGGCACTACAAAGGCCAACGAAGACTCCACAGCACCAGCTAAGAGGTCATAAAGAATCTTGCTCACGCTAATAAAAGAAAAGACCGCCATCATCGATACACGCCTCAATCAACTCGTCGCGGAAATCGATGCGCCCTATCGTATTCTTTTTCAAGCGGCACGTTATGCGCTTTTTGGCGGTGGAAAACGGTTACGCCCGCTCCTTACGCTAGCCACAACAGAGGCTTTAGGCGTATCCAGTGAATTCTCATTAGATCCTGCCTGCGCCCTAGAGCTCATCCACACGTACTCATTGATCCATGACGACCTTCCTTGCATGGATGACGATGATTTTCGTCGCGGACGCCCTACTGTTCATCGAGTTTATCCCGAAGGTCACGCCGTATTAGCCGGAGACTTCTTATTGACATATGCCTTTGAAGTCATTGCTAATGCTCCTGGCCTATCTGCTGAGCAGCGCGTGAACCTTATAAAAACCATCTCTAAAGCTTCCGGAGCACAGGGAATGGTTGGCGGTCAAGTCATGGACCTTGAAGCAGAAGATAAGCGCATCAATTTGGATACTTTAGCTATAATTCATCGCTGCAAAACCGGAGCATTAATCACCGCAGCCTTTGAAATCGGTGGTATTGTGGCCAATGCTAGCGACCAATTAATGAAAGACCTTGTGAGTATCGGTAAAAATCTCGGACAGGCGTTTCAAATCATCGACGACGTTCTAGATGTCACTGCCAGCGAAGCCAAACATGGCAAAATAAGTTCTGATGTTACTAACTCTAAAGCAACTTACGTGACGCTGATGGGAATCGAAGAATCTGAAAAAGAGGCCCAAACCCTGCTTCACAAAGCCCTTAACCTCATCAACAGCCTGCCAGGTGATATAGAAGTATTACGCAGTCTCGCCACCAGGCTAGTGGACCGCAAAAGCTAATACACGATTTTCTTTGCTCTCGATCTCTATTTTTGGGTATAAGCTCAAGAAAAAGAAGGAAAAATCTGCATGGATGGACTTGGCAATAATACTCTTGCACTGCCTTCCAAAATAAAAACTAAAATCAAGCAGCTTAGACTAAAACGGCTTTTTGACATTGGCTTTAGTCTCGCAGTGCTTGCTTTAGGGTGGCCTATATTTGCCTGTATCGCCCTCGCCATTAAATATTGCTCTAAAGGAGATATCATTTACTCACAAGACCGAGTCGGCCGCGGTGGCAAGCTGTTCCCCTGCTACAAGTTTCGAACGATGTACCCAAATGCAGATGAAATGCTTGATGAGCTTTTAAAGCAAAATCCCGAACTAAAAAGCGAATGGAAACAACGGCGCAAACTCGCTCATGATCCTCGTATCCTACCCATTGGACGGTGGCTGCGTCGTTCCTCACTTGATGAGCTGCCTCAATTTTTGAACGTGCTTAAAGGAGACATGAGCGTCGTTGGTCCACGACCCATTACAGCGGAAGAAGTCCTAACCTTTTATGGAGTCAAAGCCCATAAAATTCTAAGTATGCGCCCAGGAATTACTGGTATATGGCAAACCAGCGATCGTGGAATTGGCACATACCAAGATCGCGTTCGCATGGATGAAACCTACGTAGATACACAGAACATCTTCTTAGATATCAAGCTTGTCTTTCAAACCATCATTGCCATGATTCGTCCCCGATCCGCATGTTAAGAGACGATAAAAAACTTATCCTTCTGGCGTTTCTATTTGCTCTAGTGCCCACATTGCTGAGTCCTGTGCTGACGCCCTGGCTGCGGATCAACTATTTCGCGCCTTTTCTTACACTCATGTTTTACAAGCGCCCCCTCCAAAGCTGCCTTTGGTATGCTTTTGGATGCGGATTTATCCTCGATTTGCTGACCGCCCGCTTACGATTAGGCTTATATATCGTTAATTACTGCCTCACAATTGGACTGTTGTATGGACAAAAACGCCACTTCTTTGAAGATAAACTTTCCACTTTACCAATCATGACAGCTCTTTTTTCTATTCTATCGACAGTGATACAAATCGTTTTGCTAAAAATCGCCGGCACCACATTAGAACTATCTTGGGCTTGGTTGGGAACAGATTTGGTATTGTTTCCCTTGGCCGATGCGGCCTATGCACTCGTTTGGTTTGCCATACCGGCGTATCTACTGCGCCGACGTCCGCAGAACCGCGACAATACCCTTTCCCTCAGAACTGGGATCTAGAACCAGGACGGCCTTTGTTAATGCCGCTTCGGCGAAGCGGCGCTACAACGTGTAATAAAACATGTGACGCCACTTCGCCGAAATGGCAGCCCTAATATTTTTCATTATTTCGTCCTTTACTGTATAGTCGTTAGCATGAATGCACCCCTTTCAGAACGCCAACGCCCTTCCTCACTAGATGCAATAGTGGGACAAGATCACCTTTTAAGCGATCACGGTTTCATCACGCGCATCATTCAATCTGAAAAACCCCAATCCATCATTCTGTGGGGTCCTCCTGGCTGTGGCAAAACGTCCATTGCTCGTCTATATGCCCAAGCCTTTGCCTATCGTTTTTTTACGCTTAGCGCAGTTTTCAGCGGCATTGCAGACCTTCGCAATATCATCAAAGATGCCCAGTCAACACCTCTACTGCATAAGGGAGCCTTGGTTTTTGTCGATGAAATTCACCGCTTTAATAAAACCCAACAGGAAGCTTTTCTTCCGTTTGTAGAGGATGGCACCGTTGTTTTAGTCGGAGCTACAGCAGAAAATCCATCGTTTCACCTAAGTAATGCTTTGCTCTCACGCGTTCGCGTTCTCACGCTTAATCCCCTTGATGAAAAGGCTCTTGCTACACTCTTAGAACGTTATGAAGCACGTATTGGGCCTTTACCTCTAGATGTGGATGCTCGCAATCAGCTGATACATATGGCCCAAGGAGATGGCCGGTACCTATTTAATATGATTCAAAGCCTGGAAAGTCACAAACCTCAGCAACCGCTGAATGCGCAAGAGTTAGCCGAATGCGTGCAGCAACGTGCCGCCCTTTACGATCGAGCGGGCGAGCAGCACTATAACCTAATCTCCGCCATGCACAAAGCCGTCCGTGGGTCGGACCCCGATGCAGCCCTATACTGGATGTGCCGTATGCTAGAAGGCGGTGAAGCGCCCCTATTTATAGCCCGTCGCCTCATACGCATGGCCGCAGAAGACATTGGATTGGCTGATCCACAGGCCTTACCTTTGGCAATTGCCGCACGCGACAGCTACGAAATGCTAGGCAGTCCAGAAGGAGAACTCGCATTAGCTCAGGTCACCATCTACCTCGCCCTCGCCCCCAAAAGCAATCGATCCTATGTGGCCTATGGAGCTGCCCGCGCACTTGCAGCAGAAACAAATCATCTTTCGCCACCCAAACATATTCTCAATGCTCCAACGAAACTCATGAAACAGGAAGGATATGGAAAGGGGTACCAGTATGATCCTGATACCCCTCATGGCTTTTCTGGCCAAAATTACTTTCCGGACGAACTCGCCAGGCAAAAATTCTACGAACCCGTCGAACTCGGATTCGAACGAGAAATGAAGAAACGCTTAGACTATTTCAGTCATCTGCGACAAAAACTGAATTAACTTTGCTGATCCGGCTTCTAACTTCATCCACAAAAGGAACCATGGAATCGTCGAATACGCTGTTATATATTTGACGCAAGGATGCAATCTCATGTGGGGAATAGTTTGTGCCCCATATTACTCGTCTCGGAAGCTTTCTCTCTCTAAAATACTTCTCATCACGCCACCAGTAATGGTTGATTCGAATATCTTGAGTTGGTGGAACATGCTTAATTGTATGTGAGAAACGAACATGATTAGCAAAAACTGTCATATCTGGATGCATAATGCAATCGTGAATCCCTGCGCGGACAACGTACTGAGGCCTTACTATAGACTTTACAAAATTATGACCACCATACTCATCCGGTGCTCTATAAACAAAACGATCTATTTGTAAATCCGAGTCACTGATTTCTTCAATCCCTGAAGATCCATAAAGCACCCAATTTACTGCTAAAGACGTAGCGTACATATACGAATCAAGAAACTTAGCTAAGTCACGATGATGTGGCATACAAATAAACTCATCGCTGTCTATAATCGCTAGCCACTCATTGCAGTGTGCAGCCAAAGTAACGGCATGATTATAGACTAGTTCTTGTAATGTATTGTGTTCACCCACATTAGAGGACTCCTTGCAAACATGAAAAAGGTCCACATCACCCTTGGCAACATAGGGTTTTAAAACGTCCCAAAAGTCATCTGTACTCGCGTTGTCATAGAGATAAAAATGACCGACGCCAATGCTCTTGTGATACTCTAGCCATTCTTGAAGATAACGACCGTCATTTTGAAACATCATACAAGCAGCCACATGCGATGGTTTCCGCATCTGATGATTAAATTCGTTAGGCACGATGGGTTGCCCGGCAACTTCAGTGAACATCGTGACTATTACAACGAGCAGATACAACATTTTCAATGCTCCCATAGTCCAATCTTTCGAATTTTATGGAAAAGTCTAACTTAACAAAATATTTTAACCAATAAAAAAAGGTATCAGTTTGACCTGATACCCTCGTGTGAAACACCTAGACCGTTTAAACAAACTACTTTGCAGTTCCTGTGCAAGCCTCTAACGCACTTTCACGTTTTGCGCTGATCTGATTAAACATCTCCACGCCAACCTGTGCGTCAGTAATATAAGCCTTCATGACATCCATAAAAACGTCTCGTTTTACATCTTCTACGTTGTCAGTATTATAAACTTCACTTAATGGATCATTTGTGGCCACAGGCTCTTCATCTTCTTGATATTCTTCTAAGAATTTATCCGTAATAGTAGTTGCAGCTTGATCCAATTTCCCATTAATTTCTTTTATCTGACTGGAAGCAATGCCCTTTTTGGTTAGGACCTGCTCCACTATAAGATCGGGAAAAGGATCTTGCCTTAGCTTGTCACAGTCTGCTTGCTTTTGATTTGCCAAGTTACTGTCATCTGGCATTGTATTTTGATTGGCGCCGAATAGCGCCAGCGATGCGACCAGACCCATGGTGACCAATAAGCCGGACATTAATGTCCTACCCATAACGCCTCCTTAGTTCTTGGACCCGCGTACCCTTAAGGTGCCGCGTGCACTATGCAAATTCCAGGCCAATTTGAATGCTCAGGGAACTCTGTTCCACTTCCAACTTTCACTATATGCCAACCCTGATTTTTGACGAGAAGTTTTGGTAGCAATCAGGGTCTCAGATGCGGTAAACTAACAACATGATTATTAACGGCACCGCAATCGCTTCCCAAATTCATCTCGAACTAGCTCAACGCATCAAAGAGCTGGTGCCGAAAATTCCGCGCCTAACAGCAGTTCTAGTTGGAGACAATCCCGCCTCTCATCTCTATGTGTCTGCTAAAGTACGTGCCTGTGAAAAAATTGGGATGGCGTCAGATAAAATCCTTTTACCCGCCACAACGACTGAAGCTGAGCTATTAGAAACAATTAAAAGGCTAAATCAAGACGAAAACGTCACCGGCATTTTAGTTCAACTACCTTTACCACAACACATTGACTCTCTTCTGATTGCAAGTCAAATTGCCCCTCATAAAGATGTCGATGGAGTCACTCCTATCAGCCATGGCAAACTAGTAATGGGTGACACTAGCGGCTTTGTGCCATGCACCCCTTTGGGCATTCAAGTTTTGCTGCAACGTCATGACATTCCGATTGAAGGACGCCATGTGGTGATTGCAGGACGCAGCAATATTGTCGGTAAACCACTCGCATGCCTGCTCATGCAAAAGGGACCGCAAGCCAACGCTACTGTTACGCTGGTGCATAGCCGCACGCCGGACATAGCTAGTTTTTCGCGACAGGCTGATATTTTAGTGGCTGCGATTGGAAGCCCTCACTTCTTCACTGCGGATATGATTAAAGAAGGCGCTGTCATCATCGACGTCGGGCAAAACCGCATTGATGATCCCTCATCTTCGAAAGGCTCTCGACTCGTCGGCGATGTTGCCTATGAAGATGTTAAAGAAAAATGCTCATGGATTACTCCCGTTCCGGGCGGCGTTGGCCCGATGACAATTGCAATGTTGTTAAGCAACACACTTAAAGCCCTAGAACTATGTCGCTAGTACGTTCTTGGGTAGCACTTCTACTGCTTGTGGTAGGATGGCTCACTGTTCAGTACTTCCAATCCAATGCCACATCACAACCCACCGAACTCACCGGCATGGCAATGACAATGCCATATCGTATTGTCTTTGGACACCCCCTCAGTCAAGAACAGCAGCAGAAAGCTCTAGCCACCATAACAAACACATTCGACGAAGTGAACTCTCACTACAACCAATTTAATCCCGATTCCGAGGTTTCACATCTAAACAAGCTTCAAGCTAATGTGTGGATGCCTCTATCGCCTCAAATGCAAGCTTTTCTATTCCTCGTAGATCGATTGGTTGCATTGACAGAAGGCCGTTTTGATCCCACCGTGGAGCCCCTTAAAAAATTGTGGATGCCCTATCTAATCAAAGGAACATCTCCCTCAGAAAACGAAGTAGCCACCATAAAAGATCTGATCGGCTGGCATCATATACATCTCAGCAACGGTCAATTTTATAAGGATCACGATGACGTCCTCATGAATTTCGATGCTGTAGCAAAAGGATTTGCGGTCGATTTATTGGTTCACAACCTCGTTAAAGAAGGGTTTTCGTCAATTTTGGTAGAGTGGGGCGGCGAAATAAAAACCGCTGGAAGGCATCCTGAAGGGCGCCTTTGGAAGGTACATATCCAAGGCCTAGAAGGCGTTGAACTAGACGGCACAGCCTTGGCAACGAGTGGAGACTACTACCAGAAGTGGAATGTTATTTCTGATGGACAGGCAGTCACCTATTCACATATTTTTGATCCGCGCACGACAAAACCAATTGAGGTGAAGGACGATTCCATTACTAGCGCTAGTGTAAGCTGCTCAAGTTGCGCAGCAGCAGATGCTATAGCAACGGCCTTAATGGTGTTTGATAACATTCAGCAAGCTCAAGCATGGGCAGAAGAGATCCAGCAAAGCTATCCCTCCATTTCCTTTTGGCTAGCCAAGTAGCTGGCTTAGGAAGGGACCAAAAGGACATTAGCGACAAATGATGTATACTTGCCCCCATTGTCTAGACAATGGGGGCAAGTATAGGTCTTTTTGGTCCCTGTCGCATTAGTCAACTCTATGTCTGACCCTTGACAGAAAAGCACTTACATTTTATACGTCTGAGTTTATTTTCACAAAGGCCACACTATGCGTAATATCATCGACGTGCTTGAAGAACGCGGTTTTATCGATGCCATGACCAGCGAAGAAATCCGTCAGCGCGCAAATAAACCCCTCCGCGTCTATTGCGGCTTCGACCCCACCTCCGACAGCCTGCACATCGGCAATCTTGTAGGCATCATGGGCCTAGCATGGTTCCAGCGCTTTGGCCACACCCCAGTAGCCATTGTAGGTGGTGCCACAGGTCTTATCGGAGACCCATCCGGCAAAAGCCACGAACGCCCTATACTCGATGAAAACGCGCTAAAGGCAAATATCGTTGGTATTCAAAAGAACTTGGAATCCATTCTGAACTTTCAATCTTCCGTCAACCCAGCCCTCCTCCTCAACAACTATGACTGGTACCACAACTTTTCTGCGATCCGGTTTTTAAGCGAAATTGGACGTCTCTTTCGCGTTGGCCCCATGCTCGCCAAAGATTCCGTAAAAACCCGCCTACAGTCCGATGAAGGCCTTAGCTATACCGAATTTAGTTACCAGGTGCTGCAAGGATATGACTTCCTACACCTTCTGCAAAACCACGACGTCGAAGTGCAAATTGGAGGTAGCGACCAATGGGGCAATATCACTGCCGGAACCGACATCATTCGTAAAGTCGCTGGTAAGCAATGCTATGGCGTGACGTTTCCTCTGCTGACTACCAGCGATGGCAAGAAATTTGGTAAATCTGAAAAAGGAGCCATTTGGCTGTCCCCAGAACGCCTGTCACCATATGAGTTCTATCAATACCTTTTCCGTACAGCAGATGCCGACGTCGTTCGTCTAATGTGCATGCTGACATTCATGGAAATGACCGAAATACGTTCTATTGAAACAAGCATGACCCAACCCGGCTACATCGCCAATACGGCTCAAGCACGGCTTGCTGAAGAAGTAACGCGTATCGTTCATGGCCAAAAAGGGCTCGAAATAGCCCTTATGGTCACGCAAGGGATTAAACCTGGCTCTGATACAGCCCTTAACGCCGCAACACTTGAAGCGCTGGCCACTGATATGCCAAGCAAAACAGTCCTTCGTAGTGATGTTGTAGACGTCAAATTGCTTGATTTGCTGGTCCATACAGGTCTACAAACCAGTAAAAGTCAAGCTAGACGCCTCATTGAAAGCGGTGGAGCGTACCTCAATAATACGAAAATCGACAATATCGACTATACCGTTAGCGAAGAGCAGCTTATCGAAGGCAAGTTATTGCTCTTGGCAGTCGGTAAAAAGAATAAATTGCTCGTACGCATCGAGAGTTAATCCTTGAAAATCAACAATATACAATCTATCTTCACTAAATTCAAAAATATTGTTGAAAGCAAAGCTATTATCTTTATGATGGTAAATACCTCGATATCTAAGTGCTTAAGCGTTCAGGACCCTCTACAACCCAATGACAGCGATCTTATTGAGGTAAAAATGCTATTCAATTATTTAACAGGGAAAATACTTGCCTGAAAATGAACAGGATATGACAATGCCCCCTGTTTCCTAACACCCAAAGTCCTAAATTTTTCAACCCATGGAGTTGCAAGGCTATGTCAACTTTGACAAAAAAAACGACGATGACCAAAAAGAAGTTGATTTCGTCAATATCACAGGAAAAGGGAATTCATCCCAATGAAGTGCGCCAGGTTATCCAGGCTTTTCTTGATCATATGACACAATGCCTCTCCGAGGGAGAACGCCTTGAATTCCGTGACTTTGGTGTGTTCGAAGTCGTTATACGTAAGCGCAAAATTGGCCGCAATCCTAAGAATGCTTCAGTACCTATCGTCATCCCAGCTCGCCAAGCTGTGAAGTTTACTCCTGGTAAACGCATGCGTAAACTCATTGAAGCCGGCACAGCTAAACGCGAAGCGCGTTAATTAAAAGAACCAAAGGACGTAAGGAACGAAGATAATACTTTAGTTCCTTAACTCCTTTTCGTCCCAAGGGTATAAAGACCAGTAATGTCAATATTCGCCTAAACATAGTTTGTTAGACCGTGGACAAAATAAAAAACTAACATAACTTACGCAAATATCTCCGTAAGGCCCTTTAGACAACACGGCTCTTTTTGAGCCTTGCTGGTTTACAAAATAAGCGACAGTCCCTATTATCTAGGGACTTCTAGCCCCTGTAAATGGAAGGGATTGCCCTATGTCGCTACCTCGTCTTCTTTTAATTTTTGCAATAATTCTCTTCGGCGCGATTGGCGCAATCGGCTATTTTAAAGATGGCAATGCGACGAAAGACAGCCCGTCACCGCGCACCGTAGCCATTCCCCTTAAAGGCGAAGTTCGTGTCGTATCAGCTACTGAAGAGCGCCCTACAGCTAGAGCCACTGTTGTTGCTGAAACGCCAGCTCCAACCACTCCCGTCAACGAAAAAAGACTCATTCCAGAAGCAAATCGCATCGCTGAATTTTTCAATAAGGGCACGCCACAACTCCCCATAGTAGAAACCCTCGTGTATCATAGCCGAGTACCTTGGCTTAAAGGCCGTCCTGCATGGCTATCTGACTATGCCTCTCATTTCCGCACCTCTCGCCATTTCATTGCCCGAAGCTTAAATGGCAAGCCGGAGTACCTCAAACAAGACATCTCCGAAGGCGATCGCTTTAATGTCCTAAAGTCCGACACCAATTTTGAATTTTATTTGGTCGTCGACTTGCATCGCTGCAAAATGCTTTTCTATTATATCGACCTGGACAACAAAGAACGCGTATTGGTTAAAACCTACGATGTTGGCCTAGGACGCCTAGATAATTCACGCGCATCCGGCTTTCTCACACCGTTAGGCAAATATTCTCTTGGCGATCGAACAGCCACCTATCGCCCCACCGTTAAAGGCTTTTATAACGGGGAAAAAGTGGAACTCGTTTCCGTTTTCGGTAGTCGTTGGATTCCGTTCGATCAAGAAATTGCTGATTGTACCGAAGCTGCAAAAGGACTCGGTATTCATGGGGTTCCCTGGGTACAGGATGCCAAAACAGCGCAATGGCGCGAAGATACTTCCAGCGTCGGAAGACATGTTGGGGATGGCTGCATCCGTCTGGCGACTGCTGATATAGAAGAACTCTTCGCCATCATCATTTCTCGCCCTACTACTGTGGAGCTCGTGCGAAATTTCTATGAAGCAACCCCGCCTGGCAAAGAGATCGCACGTAATTAAACCGGCTATAAGAGGTATGTTCATTGGACTTTTTACCACACGAAAAGCAAATTCAAGAGTACATCAAAACCATCGACCGCCTAAAAAAGCAGAACAGCAACAGTGCGATTTTTGACAAAGATATCTTCAATCTTGAGTCCAAATTAGCCACCTTGAAGGAAACAGTGTATGCCGGGTTATCCTCTTGGGAACGCGTGCAAATCTGTAGGCATCCCGGCCGCCCTCATTCCATTGATTACGTCTCTAAAATGTGCGACGAATTCACAGAACTCTGCGGTGACCGAACCTTCGGCGAAGACCGTTCGCTCATTGGCGGCCTAGCACGCATTGGAAATATGCGCTGTGTAATCATAGGGCAAGAGAAGGGTTATGACACAGAAACAAGGCTCGATCGCAACTTTGGCATGGTCAAACCAGAGGGCTTTCGCAAGGCTCTACGTCTCATGAAACTCGCCGAAAAGTTTAACCTGCCAGTCGTCTCGTTAGTAGATACACCAGGAGCCTATGCCGTCCTCGAAGCCGAACAACGCGGACAAGCTTGGGCCATCGCTCACAATTTACGTGAGATGGCATCACTAAAAACCTCCATTATCGTCATCATTGTCGGTGAAGGATGCTCCGGAGGAGCCATCGGTATTGCTGTAGGCGATGTGATCGCCATGCTCGAACACGCCTACTATTCTGTCATTTCACCGGAGTCCTGCGCTTCCATCCTCTATAAGGACCCCACCAAAAAAAATCTGGCAGCCACCGCCCTGAAACTCAATTCCGAGCAAGTTCTCGAATTGGAAGTCATAGATTCTATTATTAAGGAACCTCTTGGGGGAGCCCATCACGACCCACAGGCAACGATGGATAACGTCAAACAATTTATCCTAGAACAGTGGGAAGTTCTCAAGGATGTCCCTACCGAAGCGATGCTTGAAAGACGCTATTTAAAGTTTCGCCGCATGGGAGCGTTTCAGTTTGCATCATAACTCATCCATATAGACAACTATGAAATTACTTCTTTACGCAGCACTCAAGAATCGTCGTCACCTCTCGCTGCTCGTGGTGACAGTTCTTGCAATGATCGTCTTTACTTTTGCCTCACAAATGGAAAGCCTATCCATCGCCATTATCACGAAGCGGGGCCCCGAGTTTTTTGAACTCTTTTCTCCTTTAAAAGACGGCCAACTCACGAAGAGCACGACCATCACTAAGGAACAACTTGAAGAGCGCTGGCGCGACCTAACACCCGGAGATAATGCCGAATTGACGGTTGATGAAGTCTCCCACTATATGCGTGAGCATGGAGCCGATCGCGTTAATGCCGCCATCGACTATGTCAATTCATGGTTTCACTTCGAAGGCAGCATTGGGAACCTCTGCATATTCCTCCTCTTTGTCGCCTTGATAAAGGCAATCTCCCAATTTGGACACCGCTTGACCACTAGGCTGGTCGCGATACGAGTCAGTCGAGACCTGCGCTTAAATTACTTTGAGCACTTGCAAATGCTTCCCATGGAATTCTACCAAAAACACGATATCGGTGGCCTTTCCGCACGCGCAGTTGGCGACGCCGGAGCCATAGCTGAAGCTCTTACTGCCACCCTAATCAATTATTTCCAATCACCCTTCGTCATCCTTACAACCTTGCTTTGGTGCTTTCTAGCCTCCTGGAAACTCACACTTCTCGTCTTTTTCGGACTCCCGCTCATCGCCCTACCCATCTTTTTGATCGCGCGCCAAGTGAAAAAGCTCTCGCGACAAATCCAGAAAAACCAAGAAAAATTCGGAAGCGTACTAATCGACTTCTTTGCCGGCATTCAAACCGTCAAAGCTTTTGCTATGGAAGACTTCAGCCTGAAAAAATACCGCGAGCAAAATGAAAACCTTGCCAACCTGGAACAGAAAAGCGCCACATATGACCTCTCCTCCAGACCAATCGTCCATACCATCTCAGTTGTTTGTATTGCGACAGTGATGCTGATTGGACTCCATGTGCTTCAAATGGACGTCACTGCGCTCCTCCTCTATTGTGCCTTGTTGTATCTCCTTTATGAGCCCATCAAAAAGTTTGCTGAAGAGAACAACCAAATACAACGCGGCATCGCAGCTGCTGAGCGTATGCATGAAGTGATGGACATCACACCACAAATTCAAGACGACCCCAATGCTATACCATTCAGTAAGTTCGAAGACTCCATTGAATTCGATAATGTGTGGTTTAAGTATGGTGATCGCTGGGTGCTGAAAGGGCTAAACCTTACCGTACGTAAAGGCGAAACAGTCGCCCTGGTAGGTATGACAGGTGCCGGTAAATCTACCGTTGTACAACTACTCCCCCGACTGTATGACTGTCAGAAAGGTGAAGTGCGTATTGACGGACGCTCCGTGCGTCAATATACACAGCGCTCACTGCGTGATGGCATAGCGTTTGTACCGCAAAAACCCTTTCTGTTCATGGATACCATCGCAGAGAACATCTCATTTGGACGTCCCTTTGGCATGAAGAAAGTCGTTAAAGCAGCGCAAAGAGCTTATGCCGATGAATTCATTGAGAAACTCCCCGAGGGCTATCACACCTATCTGGCAGAAGCGGGAAAAAACCTATCCGGTGGCCAACAACAACGCCTGGCAATCGCGCGAGCCCTTGTGAAAGACTCACCAATCTTGATTTTGGACGAAGCCACCTCCAGCTTGGACAACTTGAGTGAAATACGCATTCAGCAAGCATTGCAAGACCTGCGAGGCCAGGTCACGCAAATCATTATAGCGCACCGACTCACCACTATTGAAGATGCTGACCGGATCATCTATATGGAAGATGGCGTTAAAATAGCTGAGGGCTCAAAGGAGCTCTTACTCGCCACTTGTGCCCCCTTCCGAGCCCTTTGGGAAGCCCGCCGCAAGCCAGAACATAGTGAAGAATTGGAGCCCGTATGAACCAAAAAGCCGTTGTCCTACATTCAGGAGGCATAGATAGCTCCATTGTTTTGAAGCTTGCCATCGACGAACTAGGCACCGACAACGTCACCGCTTTATCGTATGCATGGGGACAACGACATGCTATTGAGCTCGATGCCGCTGCAAAGATTTGCAAAACCTGGGGCGTCACCCACAAAGTTGTGAATGTCGATGCACTCCCGCAAATCACCAATAACGCACTGACGGATGCCTCAATCCCCATACAACGCTTACCAGGACAACCCGCAAATACACTCGTCGTTGGTAGGAACGGACTCTTTGTGCGTTTGGGAGCCATTTATGCACATCAGATAGGCGCCCAGTCCGTATGGATCGGGATCTTTGAACGAGAAACAGAACACTCTGGATATCGTGACTGCAGCCGAACCTATATGGACCTTAAAGAACAAATACTTAGAATAGACCTCGCTGATCCGCATTTTACCATTCGAACCCCGCTCGTCAAGCTTACAAAAGCCCAATCGTTGGCCTTGGCGGATTCCAAAGGCATTTTGGATTTCCTACTTGAAGAAACGGTCACTTGCTATGAAGGCATCTCTAAAACCGGTTGTGGACGCTGCCCCGCCTGCCTGTTGCGTGGAGAATCCCTTTGTCAGTATAGAGCCAGCAAGGGTCATGAGCGTGGACTATGAAAATTTGCATAAGAATGTTGAACGGAAATCGGGATTTCAGTTAAACTGTGCGTTCTTGTTCCGGATTAGCTCAGCGGTAGAGCAGCGGACTGTTAATCCGTTGGTCGTAGGTTCGAATCCTTCATCCGGAGCACCTGGCAGTTATGACGAAAGTCATAACTGCTTTTTTTATGTCTAAAATCCGATCTCTGTACGTTTGCGATTCTTATTCCCCATAAGTTAATTGTTCTTACTCCCCTATCCTCGTCTCAGCGTTAAAAATTATTCAAACCCAAATCATGCAAAACAGTATGTATTTTTTTAAAACGCAGAAGCGGAGAGACGGGGAACGGGAAGGCGCAGAGAAGGACAAGAAATATATAAAATTTAAGACTTATGGGTAATTGCTTGAGTGAGCGCGCACGATTGCAGGCTCTTACTGTCACGTTAAAATGTATAAAAAAATCGAATTCATTGATTTTTTTACACATGTAATATTATTTGTGTTACAAAAAGTTTTAAACAATAAAAAAATAGCATAGCAAAAAGTAATATATGAATCCTGTTACTAAAAGATCTTGTATTGATACGAATACCCCTTCGTCTTATATGATTAATGCCGCAAAAGTATTAGCCAACCTAATCGTATATAGCATCATCGTGGAAAACGCCAATCATAGGGTGCTCTGTGCCTGTTTCTAGGATGTAATCCTGTTTTTAGCTGTGCCATTTATACTTTTTTTACATGTTCACAAATTTCATCAGCAATTTTTTGCATTTCGGCAACGACTTCACTTGTGGGTGTTAAGCGTTTGCACAATTTACGTAGTCGCGCACTCATTCTACTCAAACTTTGCTTAGCTGAAGCATACTCTTGTTTGTTAGCCATTAACTCCGAATTCAACTTTGTGAGATCTTCATTTTTTTGCTGCAATTCAATAGTTGCCGGATCCATTCATTTATCCTTAGTAAAATTCATTAAATTGTTCATAAAATCCTGTATTGTATCTTTTGGGATACGTTATTTTCAAGTGATTTTAAACTATTAATTTTGGAGATTTTGGAGCTGCCAATCCATTAGCAAGTTTATCTCACACATTGTAGCGCCGCTTCGCCGGAACGGCATTACCAAATATTTTATTTTTGGGTTTACACCCGTGGTTATATGCTTTCGCCCATGCGCGGCTGGAAAGCGGTATAGAATAAAAGCTTACAAGGGCGCGCTAACTACAAGAGCAAGGTTATTAGCTCAATAATAAATAAAATTACTTATTGATAAATAATACACTCTGCAATATAATAGTTTTTACTTTAATTACATGCGGACTATTATTATGTTTGAGTTAAATAACAATCCTGAAGATTTAGATTCAAATATTAACTATGAGTCAGAACCCACACTCGGCAAGCGCGTAGGAGCTGCCAATGGTCGAACCTATAGTGCAGCTGAATCGGCGAATAAAATTTATCCTCCAGTAGAAATTACTCTAGGACAGGGTGCATTACAGAAAACAATTACTGTAGGTACTAAAAGAAGCGCATTAGCGCCCATGAGCGGTCGCGTGATAGCCCCCTCTACACACCGTGCAAATTGTTACATCGAAGTGAAACGACTTAGTGATAACCGAGCCAAAATTAAGCTTCCTGAAAGTTGGAGACAGCTGAGTGGTAAGCCTATTTGCTATGAATTTATCGACGAAGATGGCGAAGTATACAATGGTCGCACCGAGAACGTTGTACAGCGTTTAAGTAAAGACTATCCTTCCTACTTTAATGGAAATAGTAATAATAGTTTACTCCCATTGGCGCAAACATGGAAGTCTGGCAAAAGATTATTTGTTGGGGTTAAATATATTTGCTCTTCAGTAGCCTCATCTAAACAAAATGAAACATCCTTTATTGTTCAGGGCAAGACACTGGTGAAAGATGGAATGGGTAAAAATCAGAATCGCGGCGAAGGCGATCCTTCCAACATCTTTGGAAGCCCGCTCCACGATGGTAGCGGGGGCGAGATACCTGAACATCTTATTTACACGCCATCAATGGACTATGAAACCCTTACGGTAATAGAAGATCCCGGTAACCACACCCCCACCCATAACGTAGCACTAGAATTCGATGCTGATACCGAATCTTTTAAACTAGATATGCCCGAAGCATGGAATAAAGTAGAAAACGGGGTTTATCGTTGGAAGTTTACTGATCGGGATGTGACTGAAACCAACACAGAAGATGTTGCTTTACCACAGCCAAAAGTAAAAAGACTTTTTGGTCACTCGATCAAACCGCTTCAACGTATCAACCAATACCTACCCGATTTTAATGGAAACGGAAGCAATGCTCACCTACCGCTTCCACGCCAAGTCCAATCTTGCGACCTAACAAAGCACAAAGTAGAAGTGGGGCTATTTGCCTGCGTTGCGCCTACCGGACCAGACCGCCCCGTCAAAGCGTTACGCCTAGTTGAAGGCTTTTGCATTGATACCTACGGTACAATAGACCCCGAAAAAGGATATAATTTAAGAACTGAAGGTGGCAAAAGAAGACTTAAGAAGCTACAACCCATTCCTTTTCCAATCTACAACCCAAATATTTAATAGTACAAAAAATATGTTAATCTAATTTTCGTTACAAACAGCAATTGGCCTGATGGCACTATGTTGAAAATAAACTTACACGCACCGAATTCACTGTGTAATTCATATTTTTATCGCTACTTAAATAGTAATTCGATTAAAATCTAACATTCTTAAGCATCATTAAATTAAAAAGAGATATTAAATGGATCTAATAGCAAGCAGTTTACAATCTGAGAACCTACGGAAAATAGGATTAGGTACCGCCATAGTTGCAGCAACCATGGTTGGGAAAAAAATATATGATCACTGTCAGCAGGTATCTGCAATATCAAGGGTCGTATCCGATAAAAACATAAACCATCCTCCATGTCCAAAAATTGAATTTGCTATGGACTTGAGTAAAAGCAATTGCCTTCACTCGTGCATGCCCGTTTTTAATATAACGTCTAATTGTTGGGAAAATTCCACAATCCGTTATTATCACAAAAAGGATGAGGAGGAACATCTCTTCTTAGCGTTGTCTGAAACGGGAAAACAAATAGGGTCTCTTGTCGCACGGAAATATGAGACGATGGAGAACGGCGAGTTTGGTTGCCCCGCCTTAGTTTTCCAGATGAAACCATCTTACGGAAATCAACCTGGCGAATTTAAAAAGATCGAAATTACAGAACTAAAAAATGAAGATCAAAAAAATTATAAATATGTGGGCTATGGCCTAATAAAGGTGGTCCTTCAAACGTTTCGAGACGAAACTGACTGCCGAATAGAACTAGAGGCGGCATGGAGGTCCCATACATTCTACTGGAAGCTTGGATTTCGACCGAATAAGGACGCGCAAGTTCAACGAATCGCGGCTGAAGTCATCAAAGGAAGGCCTGAAAAAGACCTTGGGAGCACAGTGATGCATCTTCCTGACTGGGCAAGAGATGCTTGGAAAAGACATCTAGTTGAATCTCCACTCCCTATGGTCTAAGAGAGGGAATTGATTTCAAATTCGGTGCCTGGAGACAGGCACCGCCCCCTATAGCTACAGCGTCGCAAGGCTGTCCGGAAAACTTGCAGTAATCTTCAATGCTTACCAAACCGGCGCGTCTGTGCTGTTTACCTGCCCTCCAACACCTTGCTTACGTCCAAGTTACAAAAGACACATTTTTTCTTGCCATAATCTTGCCAATTTTTTACAGTCCAGTCAATCTAACCTAGCTTTTTTGATTTAGCAGAAAACTCTGCTAAAAAAAAGCACATGAATAATTCCAAAGAATTTACCTTTCTCCGGCAAGCCTTAATCCTGGGGCAGCTCTTCTTAATCATTTTCGTCCATCATATCTTGAAGGATCTGAAGGATAGTTTAGTGATCACTGCAAGTGACGCTGGTGCGGAAGTCATCCCATTTATCAAAATTTGGGGCGTACTGCCGATATCGGTTTTAGCTAGTTACCTCTTTTCTAAGTTTTATCAAAAATTTGGACGGGATAAAACGCTGTATTTTTTCATTACAACGCTCTTAACGTTTTATGCCATTTTTGCCTTTTGGCTATATCCTCAACGAGAAATGGTTTGTCTAGATAGTCTAGGAGAACATCTAAAAAGAATCCTCCCTGCTGGCTGTAGGGGAATGATCGCAATGGTTCGCTTCTGGAGTTATACAGTTTTCTACCTAGACCCTGATTGCTACCAAAACTTGCCGCACAAGTCATTGAATTTGAATTCA
>CAYTFC010000006.1:0-4289 GCA_964436955.1 uncultured bacterium
AATGACTTGTGCGGCAAGTTTTGGTAGCAATCCAATGCTGTCAACTTAAAATAAATCCTTGTTAATGCCGCTTCGGCGAAGCGGCGCTACAACGTGTAACAAAACATGTAGAGCCACTTCGCCGAAGTGGCGTGGTAAAAATGTTCTTTAAGTTGACAGCATTGGGTAGCAATCAGGGTCATAGCGTCATTTAGGGCATAACATTGAATAAAAATTAAAACATTGATAGAATAATAGTGAGTTCAATTATGTGATAAAGTCTAATTTTATAGAGTGTGCCCATGGCGACCATTAATAATCTGGACATTAGCGTTTACGTTCAGTACGCCGTTCGCACCGAGTTTGTCGAGTCGATCAGGAAGGAATTTCGTCTTGATCAAGCAGACTCCATCCCTGGCCAAATTACAGTTGTTGACTTCCACCAAAAGCCGAGTGAAATTGATCTTCTGCTCGGTGTAGCATCTGTAACGACTCCTTGGGCGATCTTTTTGCCCCCAAAATTGTTTCAAGGACGACGGCGCTCGCCGTTTACTGTTGCACGCGTGGCGCCTACGCTGGGGAGTCAGCAAGATCAAGATGAACGTGAAGAACGTATTGGAAGTACCGTGTGCGACAGCGCAGAAGAGGAACGCGAAAAAAGCGTCCTGCTAGCCTGCTTTGAGATGATCACTAAAATTAACGATTGGCTGGGTCATATCACTAGCCGTGTTCTTCAGTTTTTGCAGGCATAAGGTGGATTATGGAAAAGACAGCGCACACCGAAGTCCCAGCTGAGGCAAAGAAACGTATGGGCAAAATCAATTGGTTAGAGAAGCTTGGCTGGACTGAAGAGCAGCTGGAAGACTTACGCATTACCGGTTATGCCTACATACGACAGGGGAAATATAATATCGCTGTCCCCTTTTTTGAGGCTTTAGTCGTTCTTGCACCAACCAGTCCTTATGATGCGCAAACGCTTGGAGCCCTCTATGTTCAAGTAGGGAACCCCGCCAAAGCACTACGCTTCTTGGATCGAGCGCTCAAATTAGAGCCTGACCATGGCCCCACATTACTCAATCTTAGCAAAGCTTTTCTCATGCTTGGTAATAAGAAAGAAGGTCTTAAAATTGCGGGTATTCTTAAGAAAAACCGCGATCCCCGTCTTCGTAGCATGGCCGAAGCCCTTCTTCTTGCCTTCGGGTAACTCTTGCTTACTTTTTATAGAAATGAAACCCAGTAGGTCGAAAGTTGACAGCATTGACTTTGCTACCAAATGCTGTCAACTTAAGGAATTCAATGGCATCCATGAAAAAATAGCCTGAACCCCAGCCCATACGCGTTAAGC
This sequence comes from uncultured bacterium, assembly GCA_964436955.1. Taxonomy (GTDB): domain Bacteria; phylum Chlamydiota; class Chlamydiia; order Chlamydiales; family JAJFMA01; genus CAMFKD01. The sequence continues at coordinate 1,325 of CAYTFC010000006.1, forward strand.
TAATTCTGATTTTTTTGAAGTCTATTGGGCTAACTTTTCCCAGTTTGGAGACAAGCCTAGCGACGCTGTAGTGATGGTGGCGGTGACTGTCCTCAGGCACCGAAATTTGAAGTCCATGGGGCAAACCTTTGGTCGCCAAGCCTTAAACCCGTCGGGCTAATGCTTTTGTAAAAATTAACTTAACGCGTATGGGCTGTTGCTCAGGCTATTTTTTCATGGATGCGATTGCCACTCTGATGGCGATCGGTCTTGCGCTATTAGTTATATTTAATCTAAATGATATATAGCATTAACAGTTAGTTAGCTGGATTTTTTCTGCATTCATGTCTTATGTTGTGATATGTCAGTATCTACATACTTAGTTGTGTAAAAACTATTTTCTTACTTTTTTGATAGGGTTTAAACAACTTAAGCTAGCTATTCTATTGACGATAAATTTTCAAACCCATATAACTTCGTCAATAAATCTACTAAAAGGAATGGTTATGAATAGGATTTTCAATGATGTTAATGGGTTTAATTGGATTTCGGATCACTGTCCGGTGTTCTATAAAGTGTGGCAGGAAAAAGAAGAAAAAGTTGAACCTAGCGCTATTGCATCGCTCTGGAATAGTCTACTATCTAGGCCACAAAGTGATACTAAAATAGTTAGCTCAACTCCATTTATAGTAATGAGTTTCAATACATTAGGGAAAATGTTTTCCAAAGCAAATTGTCCTACACCAAACGGAGATTATTCCAATAATCCTTGGGATGAGACCGAAAGTAATAAGGAATTTTGTTGTCGAGTTAGTAAAGTTAACGACTATATCATAGATAAAATTAAAAGTGGACATAGTGGAGAGGAAATTGATTTTATATGTCTTCAAGAGTTTGTGCACTTTGTGACACCGTGGATTTATAAAGACAAAGAATTAAAGAATAGCCTAGATGCTATTAATAAAAAATTAACAGAAAAAATTGAAAAACTTGGTTGGGGATGTGTTTCTTCCGAAAAGGGGATTCAACCTCTGGTAACTTTTTATAACAAAAAACGATTTACATTCATGGAAAAAAGTGGGCAATTTGAAACACATTCTAAATGCCGTGCCCTTGAGTCAATTTTTACTGATAGTACTTCAAATAATTCAGTTTGTGTGACAAATATGCATTTAGATTTCCAGACAGACTATCGTTATCAGCAAATTAACTATCTTAAAAATAACAACGATAAAAATTTATTAACTGTTTTATGTGGGGATACAAATCATCCACCTAATAAAGAACAGTGTGTAATTGTTAATGATTGGAATAAGTGTACTAATATTGACGCAAATGACGAAGGTCAAATAATAGATCAAGACGAAAGTGGATTTAAAAAATGCTATGATGGATTAGGTGGGTCTCCTGCTAAAGGATATTCTGTGGTAATTGAGGAGCTAGCTGGGCTCGTTTTTGAACAAGTGGAAGACGATGAGTTTCAAATAAAGGAGTTTACTCCAAATCCTGATTATTCTCTTCATGAATCTGAAGTCGATTTGCCATGGATCAGAAGAAAGCATCTTGATTTATTAGATGTGCATCATCCGAGTAAACAAGACAGCGTCCTCTTTGCGGAATTTTTAATCAACCAAATTAAGGATGAAAATAAGAATGATTTTTCTGTAAAGTTTAAACAAGATTTTGTTAGTGTTGTAACGGATTATATAAACGATCCTGCTCCAGGCCAGATGTATTTTTTAATTTGTAATACAGATTATTTATCGAATTTATATACAATTGATCATAACGGAAAGAGCTATTCTGGTTTTTCTACAAAAGGCCACTTTACGAACTACTTGAGCGGGCAAGGCATTTCTTATCAAGGGGTTCCTTCTAAGGATCAGGAAATTTATGCAGTGAGTATCTATGACTTAGTAGATCTTTTTAATAAAGCCAAGATTAATTACAAATCTATCCTGTGATAGCAAACGACAATTTTTTTGTTCAATTTTTGGTTTTGGTTCCTCATTTGGCTTGTATACAATCAGCTACTTTCGTATAGCCGGTTAGAACGACCCTAAACTGTTATTCGGAGAGCATTATGAGGTTTACGAGCAGTATTGGCATGATTCTTCTATCGATCTATTTGATCCTAGAAGGCTTGATGCTTATCGCAGCAATCGCCATCCCAGCTATTGTCATGGGTATACTTGCATTGGCTGCTGGCATTCTCATTCTTATCGGTCGCTAGTTTCAACAACAAAAGGATCTCAGTAACGACTGAATCCTTTTGTTATTTATTAATTGTATTTTTTTTATTTTTAAAAATATTGCCTCATTTACAAAATATGTTTTTCGTTGATTGTCGCTGTGTATAATGCTATCCCCTTCTTCTGGTTTGATCGACAGATGCTTGCTTGTAGCAGAATACCTGAGTGTATGAGGAGATGTCGTGAGGTTGTACGATCTTTTCGCTCTGCGCCCCATTCTTACCAAGAGTTATAAAAACTTGATTAATTATCAAGTTTAAGTTAGTATCTCTTTAAGTTAATTAATTAACTAATTACTTGATTTTTTTCAAACATTTAAAATTATTTATTATTTAGAGTTTTATGGAGTTGTTTAATTTAGTTAGAGGGTTTTGCTCCTTTATATCGGGTGAATCGCCTATGCTTTGTTCTCAATCCCGTCATGATAGGAATTTGACGTTAAGATTGTTTCCACAGCCTCGTGATGTGAGTGCCAATCGGCCCGTACCTACTGCTTTTCACATTCAATCCCCATTAGTAGAAGAGCAGGTAGCGCCTATTGTCCCATCGATTGATATTGATAAGACTCAATCCCCATTAGTAGAAGAGCAGGTAGCGCCTATTGTCCCATCGATTGATATTGATAAGACTCAATCCCCATTAGTAGAAGAGCAGGTAGCGCCTATTGTCCCATCGATTGATATTGATAAGACTCAATCCCCATTAGTAGAAGAGCAGGTCGCGCCTATTGTCCC
>CAYTFC010000006.1:4389-65085 GCA_964436955.1 uncultured bacterium
TAAGACTCAATCCCCATTAGTAGAAGAGCAGGTCGCGCCTATTGTCCCATCGATTAATATTGATAAGACTCAATCCCCATTAGTAGAAGAGCAGGTCGCGCCTATTGTCCCATCGATTGATATTGATAAGACTCAATCCCCATTAGTAGAAGAGCAGGTCGCGCCTGTTGTTCTATCGATTGCTATTGAAGAAAAAAATATTGAGAAAGAATGGAACGAACTATTGAATGATCTTAGCCTTATGATCCATGAACTAATGGATTTGGATAATTATTTAAGAATTTCTACCGACGAAATGGAAAGCATAGTTTCTAGATGTATGGAAGCGTTGAAAAGAGATTCTAGTGAAGTTGACCAAGAACTTATTGAGGATTTGCAGTCACTTGCTCATGAAGTTAAGAATGCTCTTAACTCTGCTATTCCACCTGACCCGTTTGACAAGACGCTATGCGAGCTACTAAATCAAGCAGCCAAGGCGCGACCCAAACTATCGAAGTTAGCTTTGGTAATGAAAGCTAATGAAGAGGATTTGAGAATTGCTTGTCTAAAACTTTGCAAAGATTATCCTAGAGAACTTTTAGACAGTTTTGGATTTTTAGGTATTGCGAAATCAAACGGAATGTTTGTGTTTGATTTACCGCGAATATGTGCGTTTCGGGGGTTCTTTAAGGTATTAAAGTTGCTCATTGATGAAAAAATTATAGATCCAAATACACAAGATGAAGATGGATGGACATTAGCACATTTCGCATGTATGCATGTCGATGCCGCCAATCGATTGGTTGACCTTAATTCTTTAGGTATTTCAACAAACATTAAAAATTCCTGGGGCGCCACTGCTGAAGATTTTGCGTTGGCAGTATCTCTTCCGAATTCTGACATACAGATTGAAGTAAATGAGGAGATAATTAACACAGAAGAGTTTAAGAGCAGGTTTAATGCGGAATATAGCCGACGTACTGTATGGAATGCTAGGGGATTGATTGGATTGATGTTAGGGAATTATAAACCCAATCCAGGTCATCCCATTGTTCAAAAGGCTTATAGCACGTTCTGCAAAGAGCAAACGAGTGCAGTAGGCTTGCGTACTATTTTAGGGCTGGTTCCGATGTTTGGACAGTGGGAGGGCGTTGCGTCTAGAGACGTCAAAGCTGGAGAAGTACTTGCTGAATATGTGGGAAATCCTAGATCTCTCATGAGGGTTGGGTCAGTGGATTTAGATGCGCCCATAGCGGCGGGTGATAGATATATGAGTTTAAGCCCCGAGATTATGTTGGATGCATCAGAGATAACAAGTGAAGCTGCATTTCTAAATCACAGCTGTCCCAATTGCTTTTTAGCTCGGGTTGTAAATGAGGCCGGATTACCCGCTTTGGTGCTGGTTGCTGGGCAGAACTTGCAAAAGGGTGAGCAATTACACTTCAGTTACGGCCCTTTTTATAAGGAGACGGTTAAAGGTATGAGAGAAATCGGTGATGGAGCGAACAACTTTTTTGCTAGAACTAGAAATTTAACGGATTTACAAATCACTCGTATTCATGAACAGCCTCTGTATTCTTACACCCTGTTGTCAACAGGCGATTTTAGGCGTGGAGCGAAGATTTCCGATCCTAAAAAAATTATTGAGCTAGCGCATAATGAAGCATGTCTAACATATATGATATTCCATCAAGATGCTGCTCCAGAGGCATGTAAGCCATTATTATGCCAAATGGAACGCCGGTCCCCAGCAAAGCGACCCTACTAGCGGTTAAATCTTGAAGGTAATTGTATAAGACAGGGACTTAATAAGCACTACGCAAATTGGTCAATGGATAGGCCATGGGTATGGATATACTCATGGCTATTTTTATATTACCACTTCGTGCTTTCTATTACCGGCTAGTATCCAAAGACCAAATTAATGATTGCGCATCATTCTTAGAAGAGTTTCGTAACCTTCGCAGACCTTTTTGAAGATGGTATCCCGACGAACTTCCCGTTGACCCTTTTTATCGAGGCCGGGAATATTAGCGATTTCCTTCATTTTAAGTTCTTCACCGAAGGCTAGCCCAATAGGAGTGTAGTTGAAAGTGCGATCTTCACCAAGCTCCTTTTCCACTACTGGAGGAGGAGGTAGCAAATCGTGAGTGACCAAACTTAAGGGATAGAAGTGTGTGGGTGTTTTGGCTTCCTGGGCCATCAACACAAACAGTTCAATAGCATCTCTATCGAATGGCGCAACAGGCACATGGCCAGCATCGTTCACGCGGTCGCGTCCACCACTTGGCGCCATGTAAACACATAATCCACCAGCGGTCAGCTGTCGAACGAGCTCGTGCATGGCTCGTCGATTGTGCATGAGCTTGTCAGCTTTGTTCTCAGGCTCATGATCCATATGCTTTCGCGAATAGATACATAGCATATTGCGTCCCTGACTAAAGGGCACGGCAATGGGATCAGAAATCACGCGATGGCCAGCCACAAACAGCATGTTTGCACCGATATCGGGGTAATCTTTCTCCAACATCAGATTAATAGCTTGCGGGTCGGGCTCTGTCTGGTGATTTGCATAAAAAACGCAGTTTTCACCTTGCTTAATCTGTTGAGCTATCCGAGCCAAATTGTCTTGTCCCAACAACACTGATTTTTCAAAGTTGATTAAGGGACGCACGAGATCCAAGCCAAATGTGAAATAGTTATCAGGCTTAATTGTGCGCTGGTGATAGAACTGAAACGGATAGGGAGTTTGAATCTGCTTAATAATAAGCTTTAAAAACTGCAGAGTAATCGGTGGTGCATCATCAAAGAAGTGTCCTCCTTGACGTAAGCCTTCCGTGTAACTTTCGTAGAATTGACGCAGGATTTTACCTTGACGCGGAGTCAAGACCTGCTGCTCTTCATACTTTTCTAGGCGGCTATGAAATTCTGTCATTACGTGCAAAAAATTATGTTTCAATTAGCTTCTGACTTGTTGTCGAGTAAAAGTGGAATTCATTGAGGTGCAACGTATCATCTTTTTCGAAATCAAGATGTGCATTCATGCTTTCTGCCAACTTGCGCAGGTAGGGCTTGTCGATGACTTCCAGATATTGATCAAGCTCTGGGTGCAATCTTAAGCGGACGGCAAATTGTTGCTGGCAACGAATGAGTTTGCGCAAACTGCGCTCGATTTCAATGGAAACTGTTTCGTGATTTTTGATTAGTCCGCTGCCTGCACAATAGGGGCAAGCTGTGAATACTGTTTGCATGAGGGATCCGCGATGGCGCTGGCGTGTCATTTCGACCAATCCGAATTCGCTCATACCCAAAATCGTGCATTTTGCCGAGTCGTCGCGCATGCAGTCCTTAATTTTGTCCAATACACGTCGCTGATTTCGGCGCAGGCGCATATCAATAAAGTCGCAAATGACTAGGCCACCAATGTTGCGAAGGCGCAATTGGCGCGCAATCTCTTCCGCGGCTTCCAGGTTGATGTGTACTAAAGATTCTTCAACATCAGAATCGTTGTTGGAGCTGCGGCCGGAGTTGACGTCAACGGTTTGCATGGCTTCTGTGCGGTCGAAGTATAGATAGCCACCTGATGGTAACCAGACTTTACGGCGCAAGGCTTTCTCAATTTCGCGTTCGACGTTGAAGCGTTCAAACATAGGTGTTTTATCGCGATAAAATTCGATGCGCAAGGGATGTTCACTCGCATACTTGCTATACAGATTCTTGACCGTTTGGAATGTGGGATAGTCATCAATCAAGAGGCGCTCAAATCGGCGGTCTATCGCTGTGACAAGGGCGCGCTTAATGAGGTCAGACTCTGCGTAAAGCATTCCGGGATCAGGACTTTTTTGGAATGTATCGATGGTAATTTGCCAGTTCTCCAGCAGTTCATGTGCTTCGGCAATCAGTTGCTGAGGCGTTGCTAGGCGACTGGCGGTACGACAGATGAGTCCCATGTCCCTTGGCATTTCAAAGGATCGGATGAGCTTCTTCAAGCGATCCCGCACGGCGCGGTCTTCGATCTTGCGCGAAACGCCACGATGTGGGGAGTTGGGTAGCAAAACTAGGTATCGACCTGCAATGCTCACGTTTGAAGTAAGCCTTGCACCTTTGGTTCCGATGGGTTCCTTAACAACCTGCACCAATACTGGCTGGTCAATCTTGAGAACTTCATCGATTTTCAAGTTCTTCTGCTGGCGCATATCGACTTCACCGATGTCGTAATCGAGGTCGAAGTCCATGTCGAAGATCTGTTCGAACTTACGGGTATTCTCAATGATGTCGGAGATGTGGATAAATCCATTCTCCCCTTCATTAATGTCGATAAAGGCCGATTGAATGTTGTGAAGGATATTGGTCACTCGTCCGCGGTAGATATTTCCGGCGAGCTGTCTCTCTTTCTTTCGTTCAATGATTAAATCGTAGAGGAGTCCATTGCGAAGATGCGCATAACGGCGCTCTTTTGACTCGATATTCAGTAGTATTTCATCCATGGCGCTATCTCATCAGCTGTGATGAAAAGCGGGGTCGGGCGAAGGTGGGGGCGGTGATCAAAAAGACCTGTTACAACGTTTCCACGCTAAGGACAAAAATTGGAAAGATCAAAGGGGTGGAAACAACCATCAATTCCTTAATCGGAACCGGTGCGGTCGTAGTCCTTGATCTTATAACTCATTGCAATGTCCCGTTAATAATCCGTACTGAAAACGCTAAATACGCCTTTTAAAGGCGGAATAATTGTAACTTGTCTTTGATCAACTCAGCATCACACATTGACGCACGAGCGGTCGCTTTTCTCGTTTGTGGTCTAGATGAAAAGTGGTAACTAGTTGGGTGTTTTGCGCATCCTAGCTAAAAACTTTCATCGTTAATCTTTACGCTTACCGCCATGTTAGCCCATTCATTGGATCTTTTCCAGAAAAAAGCCGATGAGCCAGGAAAAACAATAGACAATAAGATGAAAGTCGCCTACACTCAATTCTTTGAATTCAACTCCTTCATCGTTCAACCGAAATTCATCACTATGTCAGTAATTGATCCAGCACTTAAAATCTATGTTGAGCAGTTGCGTGGAGGAAAAACCCAGCAGTTGTCCGAGGCGATTTCGCCTGAATTTTTGGGTGTGCAAGAGCCTGAGTTGGCGTTTCATTCTCCTGTAGTGATTGAGGGCGAAGCCTATCTTGCTCAGGATGATTTAGTCATTCAGGTCGATTTGCAAACGCAAGCGCAGATTCCTTGCCGCGTGTGCAACGAACTATTTCAGTATGATATCAGTATTCAGAAGCTCATGCATATTGAGCCAATTACAGATTTAAAGCGTGGCTATTTCGACATTAGCGAAGTTCTACGAGAAGCTATTCTTTTAGAGATTCCTGTAATTGCGGAATGCCACGATGGCCACTGTCCGGCCCGAAAGGACATGGAAGGTTACTTGAAACAATCAGTCGAAGAAGAAGAAGTCGAAGAGGGATATCATCCCTTTGAAGGACTTTCCTTGGATGATCAAGACAAAGAAAAACGACGTAAGAAATAGAGTTGGCTTTTCTCAAAACTTGATTTCGGCTATGATGATTGCGCAAACCATTTAAGAGGTCATAACAATGGCAGTTCCACGTAATAGAACGTCCAATGCGAGAAAGAATTCGAGACGCTCACACCATGCGAAGCGTCCTAAGTCTATTATGCGCTGCGGCAATTGCGACAGCCCGAAGCTACCACACACGCTTTGTAAGTCCTGCGGACAATATGCAGGCCGAGCGCAAGTGGCTGCTCGTGAGGCATAATTGAGCAAGCCGGGATTTCGGGTAGGCGTCGATTTGATGGGGAGCGATAAAGCCCCCCAGCACTTCTTCGATGCCGTTGCCGAAACCACCCAGGAGTTTGGAGATGACGATCTACTTGTGGCCTTTGGCACCGAGAGCGTCATCTCTGAGCTCCAAAAAATCGTAAATTCAAGCCGATTGCGGTTTGAAGTCTGTACACAAGTCATCGAAATGGATGATGCGCCTCTAACGGCCATTCGCCAGAAGAAAGAATCCTCCATGATTTTAGGAATGCGACAATTGCGCGATGGCGCGATTGATGCATTGGTGTCTGCGGGAAATACCGGAGCATTGATAGCTAGCGGAGCCATTCTCTTGCCGATGTTGCCTGGGGTGGAGAGACCCGCATTGTTGGCAATGTTACCCACGCGAAAAGGCTTTGTTGTTGTGATTGATGTAGGCGGCAATGTTTCGTGTAAGCCGACACATCTTGTTCAGTTTGCACGTATGGCCGCAGGTTATCTTCGCAGTTATGGAGTAACAAACACGCCCACTGTGGGGTTGCTCAATATTGGTGAGGAGTCCCAAAAGGGCACACCGGAGGCGCGTCAAGCCTATGAAATGCTGCAAGGTGCCTGTACCGATAGTGAGGGAATGGCATTTTTGGGCAATATTGAAGGACGCGAAGTCTTTCAGGGTAAGGTCGACATCTTAGTGACGGATGGATTTACCGGTAATATTTTCTTAAAAGCATCGGAAGGTGTTTCGTTTTTTATTCTTGATTATTTGCACGATGCATTTAAAGAGGATCCTGATCCACGATTGGATAATGTGATACGCACGCTGCATAGCATTGTGGATTACAATGAGTATCCTGGAGCTATTGTGAGTGGAGTGGATCGCATTTTGATTAAGTGTCATGGCAGTTCATCATCGAGTGCAATGCGGCGCGGATTGTTGGGAGCTCGCGACTTATTGCAAGCCGGTTGGCTCGATTCCATGCGTCATCAGCTAGAAGTTACCTAAGATCTACATGTTCTGTTACACGTTGTAGCGCCGCTTCGCCGAAGCGGCATTAACAAAGCGCGATTGGAAGCGTGGTTTACTCAGTCGGGGATGAGCCATTCTAATGGAATTGAAATGGTGAAGAAGTCTTTCCAACGCTGAATTCTTTGGTCCCTCAAATCAGCTTTGGCAGCTAATTGCGGGTTTTGTATCCATAACAGGTGTCTATGAAGATCTTTTACCGATGAAAGATAGTTAGGCATAATCAAATGATAAACTGTGGCAATAGCCCAAAGCCCGCCAGCGCTAATCCCTATAGAGGTTCCCACAGCAACAGATAGAGTTTGTGTTGCTAAAAGAGATGGCGCAAAGAACAAAGTGCTAGCAGCACCAATCCCGATAAGAGTGCTTATGAAAACAGGCCACTTAAGGGCCGTTCCTATCATACATAGCGCCTCGTATCCACCGTCAGGTAACATACCTAATCCTGTGACGATAAACAGGGTTGCTGGACCTCCTAGAATTAGTGTCATACCCTTTCCCAGCACTTCCAATGCTATTTTTGGTATCGTCGCCACAGCGCTAACGCCATGAAGTACCATCATACCAGCATGATCTACGGGACCGTACTTTCCCGCGCTATATTGTTTTAAAAGCGGCTGAGAATGGCCGAATAGTGATACGAACATTGCAAATCCTCTTCGAAGTACATACACGATAGCATGCATATGTAAAGTGTCGGTAAATGATGCGATGCCTGCGGCAAAAATACCGGCTTTATTGCCGCAGGCCAATACGAGGGGTGAGTTAAATAAATCCATATCGCGGAAGCGATAAAAGTGAGTAGCCCCGCATGTAGTGGGGAGAGAGCAACATCAAAATTTTGAGTCGCGGAAGCGACGAGAGGTGCGCCTGTGAAGGCGCAGAATCAGTTTGATGAAAGTTCAAACCATAGGAGACGACAACTATGTAGCAGAAAGTAACTGCGTCACCGTGAGGTGGGGTGGAGAGCAACTGGATGCGAAGAACCAGTCCGCAGGATGGCGAACTCGATTCGGCGGGATACCGTAGCGAGCCTCACTGTCGACGGCGAAGCTTGGAAAACACTTCTTGCGCTAGGACGTTAATAAGCGACAAGAGGACGGGTCACGTGTTTGGAGGTGGAATGGTTCGAAGGTTCTGCGATTAAGCAGGGATCACTTTAGGTGGATTGAGACACCTAAAGTTGACAGAACTCTCATAGTACCGATGACCGTAGGTCGAAACACGCGCATAACACAAGGCGCGTTTAGGGAAGGGGGGTAGGAAGATAGATGCCGAAAGGACATATAAACGTACCTTGAAAGACAGGAAGATTAGCCGCGAGCTAATCACACACGCGCAGGGAGCAACGCTAGTGAAAGAGATTTCTAAACAAGTTGCAGAGGCTACAGCCACTGAGACGAATGAGTCAGAAAAAGACCTTCGAGCAAGATGGCACTGGGTTGAAACGAGTGTATGGACAATTAGCATGCTGACAGCCCTGGAAAACGGGGTGAAAGGAGGCAAGTGGTTTAGCCTTATAGATAAAGTCCACAAACCTAGCAATCTACAAGCAGCCTGAGTGCGAGTGCAGGCAAATAGTGGAGCAGCAGGGGTGGATAATATCTCGGAACGTGAGTGATGTTACCCATTGCATCGCTATGCGCTGTGGGACGTCCTTGCGAGTTGTATTGGGTTTGGGTTACGGCAAAGGTAGATTCTGAGTCATATTTTGTGGTGAGGGTTTGGTTTCCCAGACGATCGTAGACATACGTTTCTTTGCTAAAAACTGTGCCGTACGCATCTTCGCTGCGCAGTTCTATAAGGCGATTAAGTGAATCATGGCACTGGATTTGGGCGATATAGTCACTCTCCCTATGCTTCCGACTTGCCATTAGGGTTTGGAGCTTTTGAAAGCCTTTGCTCTTTGCCCAGCTGCGTAAATTCGGGCATTGTTTTGGATGGCTACGGATGAGTTTAGCATATTTTGATGAACAGTATTTCACAAAATTTCTATCCCATATATGACCCCATTGTCGTCGTGATCCATTACCAGTTCTCCACCGTCTTTTAATTCATAAACTTCCGATGTTAAATTTTGAGGACTTTCATCATAAAAATTTATGTACAATGCTGTCTCAGCGTCTACGCCCATCTGCCAATACTTCGCATAATCAGGATGATTCTTGATAATCTCAATTAGGGTTTTTATGTTAATTTGCGCCATTTTCAACCATCCGGTGACATGATTTTTGGAACACTAGGAACTATTGAAAATATCGCTGCTATTAGAACCAAGCATTATGGGACGAAGCCAAATACCAATCAATTCTTTATCCTTAAGAGTCGCAACACAGTTTGGCGCAAATTCAACCATTCTCATGCCCACAATAGAAGGGTCACCAAGGCAAATCCAATGGTGTTCTTTATTCAGAAAAATAGGCCAATTCCTGTTTAGTTCTAAGGATATCCCAGGAATGAGTTCCTTATCAAAACAAGCCTTTACAGCATTTGATGAGAAACTCTTGGGATATTCTCTAACCTCTTTATAGTGGATGAGAGGGCAATACCCAATTACTCCAAGCAGAGTCCCCTCAAAGTCGATGGTGAGCTCTAAAAAATTAATCAGAATCGAAGAGTACGCATATTCTGAAAAAGGTTCGGGACGAAAGGAGTATTCATCCGTATCATATACGAGAGTAAACTGTTCATTATTTTTGTTTTGTTGAATAATAAATTCCATAAAACCTATCTAAAGTTAAAGTAAAGAATAGTTTTAGTTTTGGGGTTAATTAACAGCTCATACGATCCATGAGAACCACGAAAGGTTCCGGGCACTTGCCAGTACATTAAGTTGGGTATTCGTTGAGGCTCAGGAATTGCCTTCGGACTTTATCTTCAATCTCCACTCAAATTTGCCGTTAATATATTCACCCCATGCTTCTGGCTTTCCATTAGGATTAGGTAGCTTATCAAAGCCTTTGCTTTTTGCCGCAGGTCTCTGAGTTTTCTTCTCATGCTTTTGTCTCGAATTCAGCGCGCATATTTGTGTTTTCAATGGTCCAGCGAGTCCACTCACCGTCGATTTTGCTAAAACCACAGATAGAGACCGAAGAATTTGAAAATGATATGTCACAAATATCCATTAAACTTTCTATGTTCAAATCGCTAACTTTAACCCAGTTGTTGAGCGCGTAAATGAATTTATTTACGGAGAGGTTTTGCCATTTGTCAAAGTGCATGGATCCCCTTCCCAATTCAATGCCCTTTTCAGCAGCCAACCAAGCCCCGTCAACAACAATGGTAAGTGATTTATGTTCAGTAGATAAATCCATCTTTTCCACATCAAAATCTGGAAAAGATAAATCCTTCATCTCGCTCGCTGTTAGGGATATCATTTGTTATACTCTCCGTAAGGAATATGAGCTTGAGGGGATCGTCGTGATACGGGCTTTAAGCCTTTATTTAACGATTTTCCAGACTTATCATACAAATGTATGTGATGATATTTTGTAATAGCATCAGGTGGATGGATTTTCACTCGAATATTACCAAACCTATCAAAGAAGGTTAAAAATTGAGCCTCGCTAGTTTGACCCGTGGCTTGTAGTCCAATGAATTCTAAATCCGCCACAATCTGCTGCTTAGATACTAACTCAATATTATTTAAATACTCATGAACTTTTGCTCTTGTCAAACACCTTGATGTACTCTTTGGAATTCTGCTGACATAATATATGCCACGACCAAGGGAGTAGACTCCACTTGCTATGGCGGCCACTTGAAGTTCTGTGTGGAAATGTCCTGCTGACATATATCCGATTGAACCATCCTCGATTCCAAGCAGGTTTGCCATCCGACTATTAGCTTTTTCACATTGTTGCGCGTGGTAGTTGTCGACGGTATTTGCGATATCCCATCGCTCCGTTAGCGAATAATCCGCATCAAAGCTGTGACTTTCGATATAGCTGGCTGAGCAGGCTAGCCCGTGTGTCATATCCATGGCAAACGAGCAGCCCCCAAGCGAAACACCTTTAGCAGCCTCAACAACATAGTGATTTTGCGGCCATATGTTAGCACGCCGGCAGCCAGATCTCTGACCTACATAAGAATCTTCTGTTTTTGCTCTGACACCAGCTTTTCCCCTATCCCTTCCCACGCTCAAACCAGCTCTATTGCGGTCGTGTAGTGATTGTTCAGATAGCCCCCAAGGATCTACCAAGGTCAGGGGATTGTTGTGGACATAGGCATAGAGGTTGGGGCCGTCTGTGAAGCCAATAGGGTCGGGAGTAATCCAGCGTCCTAAAGAAGGGCTGTAATAGCGTTTACCAAAATAGATAAAGCCAGTCTCTGCATCGAGTCGCTTGCTAGCAAAGCCCCATGGGCATGCGATGCCTTCGGTTGCGGCTAACTCTCCAAAGGCGCTATAGCGATAGGTGGCCGCTACCTGGCCGGAATGAGCATCCAAGAGTGTGCAGATATTGCCTCGATGGTCATGCAAGGGCGCATATACGATGCCATTTAGTTCTATTGCGATGGCTGCTCCTAGTTCTGCTCCTTTACCACGTCCTAACACGCGCAGTTGCGTCATTACGCCTTTAGTCATGGCTCCAATTTCACGTTGGCCTTGATAAAGATAGGTTTCAAACAAGTCGGGTGTTTGTTTACTGAGTCGGCGTCCGAAGGAATCGTAGGTATAGGTGACGGAGAGGGTAGGTGATTCTACAGCAGTCAAGCGGTTTAAAGCATCGTATGTATAACGCGTGACTTGATCTCCGGCGGTTTTTTGCAGGAGGTTGCCATTCAAGTCGTATCGGTAGATGGCTTCGGAGTCATCCAGCACTTGATTCAATCGGCTGATGCGATAGGTTGCGTTGTCCTTCACGACTCGGTTGTCAATAGAATCATATCGATAGGTATGGGTTGTACTTCCGGTTTCCGAGATAAGTTGATTGAGGTCGCTATAGCGATACTGTTCTGTAGTGGCACCAAGGCTATCTCGCACTGTTGCAGATAAGAGATTGCCGACAGAGTCATAGCCCCCAATGGGTATTTCTTCGGTAAATGCAGTCGTCTGACTTAGGGATAGGCGTCCGAGTGCATCATAATTGCAATGTCGTGTGCCGGCATTGCCGATTAGCTGGGATTGGAGTTCACATCCGCGCCAATCATGTTGTGTATAAGTGTGTGTGTAGTCTGATCGAGAAACGCTTTTTAAATGAGGACCTTCATAAGCGTAGGTGATGGGGGTGTTGTCGGGTAAGTAGACTTGTTCGATGCGTCCAAGAGAATCGTAGAGATAGGTCGATGTTAGTCCTGTGGCTAATGTTTCTCCGACCAAATGATTCAGTGCATCATACTGGCGTGTGGTGGTGTGACCAGCCACGAGGTCATCACTTTGTAGCAGGTTGCTATTTAGGTCATAGACATACCTATAGGATATTGTCCCATCTGAAGATGCGAGTGTTTGTAAGTGTCCCCATGAGTCGTATGTATGTCGAAAGGTGATTCCATCAGGTTTGGTGATTGTGAGGAGTCGTCCAAAGCGGTCATAACATTGAAGCGTGGTTTTGGTAAGTTCGTCTCCACCGGATTCGCAGGTATACACAACACGTCCCATGCTGTCATGTTCCCAACGGATGATGTAATCATGTGTGGCTGCGCCATTTACAAAGACGGTTTCGCGCTGCACGTTTTTGTTACCTACAACATCATACCCAAAGGTTTGTCGAGCTGTGGTGATGCCAAAAGGGTTACGCTTTTCGATTTTTATCACGCGATGTAAGGCATCGTAAGTTTCGTGCTGAATATTCCCTAAGGGATCAGTGATGTTTTTTTCGTACAACCTGTCGCTATACGTGATGTGAGTGACGTTACCTAAAGCATCAACTTGCTCTGTGGGTTGGCTCTGCGAATTGAAGTGCGTTTTTGTTACAGCATATGTCGACTCTGAGTCATATGTAGCTGTGAGGGTTTGGTTTCCGAGCCGATCATAGGCGTAGGTTTCTTTGCTAAAAACTGTGCCATACGCATCTTCGCTGCGCAGTTCCACAACTCGATTAAGCGAGTCGTAGCATTGGATTTGGGCAATGAAGTCGCTTTCACCACTCCATTGCTTGGTGATGGAAAGGCGTCCCAAGGAATCGTACGCATAGGTAGTTTTCTGGTTTCCCTTGACTTCAAGAATTTTGCGTCCTGCTGCATCATAAGCATATTGGGTTTCAGCGCCCATGGGGTCGGTTTCGCTGATGAGTTGAGCTCCGCGATAGCGTCTAAACGTGCGGTATTGCAGCTTTCCGTTGGTATCTGAGGTTTGCGTTTCCACAACGCGGTTGCAACCATCATAGATATAGTGATGGCATAGCCCTTCTTTTTCCCATTTCTTTTCGACTGTGCCGTTCAGATGATACTGATTACGTTCTTCGCTGCCATCGGGATAACAAATGCAAACGGGTTGCCCACGCACGTTATAGGTGGTTGTGGTGCGATTTCCGTTTTGATCTATTACGGCAGTGAGCTGATCGAGCTGATTATATTCTTTGCGTACGGTGCGCTGTTGTTCGGCGCGTCCTTCGGTTTCTGGATAGATGACCGCGATTTGATTGCCGAGTGTGTCGTATTGAAAGCGTGTGAGGTTGCCATAGCGGTCTGTTTCGGAAATCTTATTTCCAACAAGATCGTAAGCGTAGTGTATGGCTAGGTGAGTGCCGTCTGAATGGTGTTCTTCGGTTTTGATCAGTCGATTAACCGCATCGTAAGTGAATGTGGTGCGGAATCCGCTATTGAGATGTTCTTCTTCGATTTTGTTGCTGTAGATGTCGTAACGCATTCTAACGACTTGGCCTAAGGCATCTGTTTGCTCAATGAGATTGCGTCTTGCGTCGTAGGCATATTCTAAACTATAAGCAAAGACATCCTGCGCATCGTAGACAGTTTGACGTGTCAGAAGGTTTTGGTTGTTGTATTCGTGTTCGATACGTTTGAGTTGCTTGCGATCGCCGGTTTGAAGGTCAATGTATCCTTCGATGGTGGTTTTAGGGAAACCAATGGCAGGGCCTTCTAGACGGGGTATGATGGTAGTAAAAGTGCGGCTAGTTACCCCGGTTAAGTCATTAGGATTGGCTGAGATGCCATCATCGACGATGGTTTCAGTTAGGAGGTGATCACTGCTATAAGAACGAAATTCACGGTGATAATAACCGGTGGAATTTCCATTTAAGATTGAAGTGACCAGGTTTGTATTGGGTAAATAGCTGTAATCGGTCAGCAGACCGTCAGATGTTTGCTCACGCGAGGCCAAGTTAAAGCCATCTGTGGAATAGGTGATGTAACGCGAAAAACATTCTGTCGGTTCATTTGGACGATGATTACCATTCAGTTTAAAACTAGGAGGTGCATTGCCGGTGAGGTTGCCATAAAGGTCATCTTGCACAATGTTGCCGCGATCATATGTAGCGACACTGCAATAGAGAAAGCGATCATCGGCGGTTGCGACGCCTTTGGCGAGTAAGTACCCTTGATGAGGTTCGTTGGTTTCCCAGAAAAAGCAGGTTTTAGAAAGCACTTGATGCTTGATCATACGCCATATGGCTGTGATGCGCTTTTCAGGGGTAAAATGGTATGTGGTGCGCGCGCCTAATGCATCATAAACATCGGTGTGTGCTGGGGCATATGCGAATGAAGCGATGGGTACTAGAGCATTTCCTTGACCGGCAGGCGCCAGCAACTGGCTCACTTTAATTTCTCCGTAGTTGATCTGAAGGCGTGTTCTGTCAGGATCGTCAATTCTGAGAAGTTTGCGCCACCGCCCTTTGCCTCCCTTCTTTTCAACGTAGTTATAATGAAGATGGCATGTCACTCCGTCAGGGGAGGTGATACTCTTCACAAATAATGTCGAGGGGTTTTGGTCTTTATAATGACACTTTAGGATATGCATGTCGTATTGAAGGGTTTGCCCATCGCTAGAGGTGATTCTTCCGTTGTTGATGTCGATGGTAGAAAACGTGAGCGTTCCAGAGGGATTTGTGGCGCGCATCCGACTAAGATCGCCGTGTTGGTCATACTCATAGAAAATACGATGACCGTTTGGTAGTCGTTCTTCATTTAGACGCCATGATTGTTGATAGCCTGGTTTGTTATAATAGGTACGAAGTCCTCCAGAGCCCAGCTTTAGTTGGCACGTGCCACCTAAAATTTCGTTTGCCCTGTAGAGTTCGCCATTTTGGTCGTAGCGATGGCCATTGAAAACATAGCCGGTGAAATCGATTGTCCTTTTCTTGATGCAGTCGCATCCTGGAATACCAGCGGTTGCGTAGTTGGTGTAGCCATGTTTATTAAGAGAGGTGGATTCGGCAACAGCTTGAGTAAATCCCGAGCCCATGCGACCCTTATAGATAACGCTAGCACCCTCTTGCTCTTCGATGGAAATTTTGCACTCGGATACGTTTTGAACAGTTTTATAGGGAACGATACCGTGAATTTTGAGGGGCAATTCCGTTCCAAAGCCCCGTCCTTGTGGAGGGTTTTCACGTCCATCTCCAGTGTCATAAGAGCGGTTGTAGCGCAAAGGGACGACAGCGTTTACTTGCAAGGCGTTGTCTGAAAGAAAGAAGTCTCCTGTGACGACGTTCACACAGTTGTAAACAGATGTTAATGGTTCGGAATTGGCCCCCAAGCGCATATCTGGAAGGGTTTGATTATCCTCGGCAAAGCAAATACAGGGGAGAAGTAGAAGTAAGATCAGTGATGAGATTGTTTTGTGCATACGAGATGACTCCTGCCGAATATCGGTAAAACAATAATTTACCGTCGTTCAATTAGCAAGAAATATTTAAAGTTTGGCGGTGATTATTTGGGCCAATGTGCGGGATTGGGGCTAATAGCTGAACAAATGGCCCTATCATGCTCTCTTAGCAATTCATCTAGTTTAGCTGTACGCTCTTCTAGTGTACCTTCTGTGCCGACGTCTAGCGGTTCGCTTAACGAAATAATGACTTTTGAAAATGGCAAGGGTATCAGCATCTTATCCCATGATCCTAACTGAAAAAATCGACTTGCAGACCATGTTACGGCCATGACCTTCGCTCCTGTCATCTCTGCAGCCATAAGCGCTCCTGGCTTACACTGATAGCGAGGGCCTCGAGGGCCATCGGGAGTGACCAATAGTAGCCTTTTTTCGGTCTTTACAGTGCGTGTGATTTCTCTCAAGGCTTTCAGGCGAGCGTCGTGTGCGACGCGTATGAATTGCACATTCTTTTGCCGTTGAATGATGGCTCCCAGCATATCGGCATCGCCACTTTTACTGATAAGGGCTGTAACGGGCAGCGTGTTCAACACTGTTTTACGGAGCGCATAGGAAAATAGGGGGATGCGATTATGCCATGCTACAGCTACTGTTGGCCCTAGAAGGGCATTTAGCATGAATTTTTCAAGTCCACGAATTTCCACACGACAGGTAAATAATACGAAGCGAAGCAGAACGCCATCCAGATAATAGCAGACAAACTTAGGGATAAACCAGCGTTTAAACCGAGTCAGTTGCTCCTTCAGCCAGGTCATACACATACCGCTTGTATGGCTGAAGCTGCATTGTAACTGGCTCGCTGTGTTTCGGATGTTAGCAGGCTGTGCTCAGCTTCTTTACACCCTTCAATACACGTTTCACGTTCTTGTCCATCGCGATGCAGTGGTAGCAGGGTTTCATAAAGCTGCTCGGCTGTAAAGGGATCGGAGATGAGCTCTGGGTATACGGTTCTATTACACAAGATGTTTACAATGCTGTAATAATCGAGATGGAGTCTCACAACATACCACAAGATGAGGTAATTGATAGTGGAGATTTCATACACAACCACTGTGGGCTTGTGGTGCAGTGCTAACTCTAGGTTGATGGTACCCGATTTAGCGATTGCTGTGCGGCAATCTTTCATGAGGTCATAGGTGTACTCTCGAGGTACCAAAAAGGCATCGGTTCCAATTTTGACATCACATTCTTGCGCAATTTTGGTAATTAACGTTTTCAGCGAAGCGTCGGTGCAAGAGATACCTATCACTATCTCAGGATCTTCTTGGCGCAACTTCATGGCTGCTTGCAACTGTCGCTTTAAAAGACGTGTGACTTCTCCAGCGCGACTGCCAGGAAATAGCGCTATCACATTGCCTTGCGCTGGCATTTCGATCTTATACTTCCAATTTGCATCGTATTGATGTTGTTGCATCTTTTCGATGAGGGGATGCCCTACGAATATTGTTTTTAGTCCTGTAGAGGTAAATAGTGGAGGTTCAAAGGGAAAGATTGTCAGGAGTAAATCAAGATTTTCACTGAGCGTTTTGATGCGTCCTTTTCCCCAAGCCCAAACTGTAGGGCAGACATAATGCACCAGCTTTCCTTGATATCCTTTCTTACGCAATGCTTTGGCGAGTCTGAGATTAAAACCTGGATAATCGATGAGTATTGTGACATCAGGTTTGGTCTCCAGGATGTGATCTCGGAGGGTATAGAACTGCTTGTACAAGGAAGGAAACTTACGCACAATATCCACGAAGCCCATCACCTGGAAATCTTCCATGGGCATGAGACAATCTAATCCTTGGGCGCGCATGAGTGGGCCTCCCACTCCAGTAGCTTTCAAGGAAGGGAATTTGTGGTTAAGGGCTTCTAAAAGCTTGCCTCCGTAGACGTCTCCACTGTGTTCTCCAGCAAAAAGAAAGAGGTTTGATGTCAAGATGGGAACTCCTCGATTTCATAACGAATACTGCGCTTGCGCATCCAGACAACTGCTAGAAGGTCTAAAATGGTATTAGCTCCGCGATTGAGCATGTTGTATTTGCTTTTGCCCTGTACGCGTTCACGGTGGTTAACGGGGATTTCTTTAACGCGAAAACCTTCCATTTTAAAGAGCGCGGGGAGAAAGCGATGCATGCCTTCGAACATTTTGATTTTTCTTAGGCAGGATGCTCGATAGATTTTTAGGGAACAATTGTTATCGACCATGCCATCTCGGCAGGCCCAACGTCTAACGGAGTTAGCGGATTTAGAGACGAAGCGCCGCCACCAGGAGTCGCGCCGTTTGCGTCTACTTCCACAAATCATGTCGCAGTCAGCAGTTTCACCAAGTAGTTTAGGGATATCGGTGGGGTCATTTTGACGGTCTCCATCGAGAGTGATGACAAACTCTCCCTTGGCTAGATCGAACCCGGCGGCAAAGGCGCTGGACTGTCCAAAATTACGTCTAAAGGGGATAACTCGTAGGTGGGGTCGGTTGATTGCTAGCTCTTGCAAAATGGAACGTGTGCGATCTTTAGAGCCATCATCGATGCAAATCAATTCCCAAGGCTTGCCTAAGCCATGCATGACAGGTTCAATCTCGGCCACGAGATCCCGGATGTTGCCTTCCTCATCCTTTAGCGGAATAAGTATACTGTAGGCGATGTGAGTCATGATCCCTGTTTCTCCTTTAGAGTGTTGGCGATCCACTGTGCGCCCGCCGAAAATGTTTTGGGCGCGGTGCCGTGGCCCAAGTGCCCAATCGAGGGGCTAAGTATTAATTCCACCTGCGGCGACCGTTTACCCTTTTGAAATGATAGCTGTGTCAGATGTCGAATGAAGTGATAGCAAGCGTCGGTGGATATCCGTTGGTCGTGGTTGCCCATGTAGAAGCGAAGTGGCTTGCCAACGATCAAACCTGCAACTTCGCGTAATGTCGTAGCGGTTACCAAAGGATTGTCGCGCATGGGCGCAAATTCTTCAAGGCAAAAGAGATCTGTTAAGGGAGCAAATCCTAAAATAGCTCCTACATGAGAGCTGCGCGCCGCGATGTGCGTGGCGATAAATGCGCCTCGAGATAAGCCGGCTACACCGATAGAGGTGGCTACCTTTTGTGTAACAAGATGTTGAATGATGGCGGTGGCTTCGTTAAGAAATGCTTCTAGGGGATTGTGTTGTTTTAAAAATTCCTCTCGCCAGTGTGAAACTGCATTACGATTGTCCAATCCCAGAGTGTGCCCTGGCAGGGTCATGGAGAAGATACGAATGGGTTCGTTATTTAGAAATACCACGGGCTGATTGTAAGGATCTGTACCAAGACTTTCTTGAGCTGTTGCGCAAAAATAAAATAGTGCTGGAAGGGGTCCTACAGAGAGCGGGGGGCCCGCAAAAAAGACCGATGTTCCGAAGGGAGTTGTTAACTGTTCGTAGAAAACAGGGGCTAATTTAGGAGTTAGGGGCATGATAGGGTCTTCCTCGTCCTCTAGGTCGACGACGACGATGCGGACCTCGCTGGTCCTCGCCATCATAATCACCGCTTGAACCGCCGCCCGAATAATCTTCTCCGGCGCTTGCATCGCGCCAGCCTTCATAGGCCGCGACCAGACTCTCATCTATCATGGCACGTAGGCGCAAAAATACGAGCGCTAGCGGAAAATCAGGATGTTTCGTGATTTTAGTGCGATAATTGATTTTATGATTTAAGGGCGTTAGACGGTACTGTGATGTCATGATAAAATGTGCGAGAACACGTAAGCGCCTGGGGAAATGTGAGAATGATGAGCTGGATACAGCGCGCCCTAACGCAGATGCCAATACGGATATGTCGCCAATATGAGGTGTGTGCGTGCGGTTGATTTGCTGATCAGCGATCTCTAAATGGAGTATGGGATATTGCAGGCATGTAGCTAGAACAGATCGATCTAGAGGGTCTGTTGTTTCCGGGTCTTTGTGAAGTGCATCCACGGCGCCGAGCAACTTGTACACAGCTTCAGCATGTTCACGACGCAGGAACTCTGCTAACCAAGGGAAAAGTAGTTCTAGGAAATGATGCTCTTGTAACAATCGAAAGAATGGTTCTGCTGACCCGGATTCTAGCATGCGGAAGATCTCTTCCATTACACGAGCGGGCGAGCTCTTAGCGATATCTTCGCGGCAGTACTTTAAGGCGCTCGCGGTCTTTTCTTCGATTTTGTAACCAAAGCGTGCCTGGAATTTAAGTAAGCGAATCATACGGACAGGATCTTGTCTAAAGCGTACGATAGGATCGCCAATGGTTTGCAATACGTGCTCGTGAATATCGTTCCAACCACCGACGAAGTCGATCACGTGATGTTCGGTAGGGTCGTAAAAGAGGCCGTTGATGGTAAAATCGCGACGTAACGAATCTTCTTCGGGCGTGCCCCATTGATTGTCACGCACAATCAGGTCATCTGCGCTTTCGCCAGATCGGAAGGTGGAGACTTCAATTACATTTTTGCCAAAACGGACGTGTGCTAAGCGAAAGCGTCGCCCAATTAACAGGCAATTCTTCTTAAAGAGATGCTTGATGTCTTCCGGTTGCGCTGAGGTTGAGACATCGAAATCTTTGGGCTTCTTCTTTGCAAGTAAGTCGCGGACACCACCACCCACTAAATAGGAAGTGTATCCTGCTTCTTGAAGGCGCTGAATGACAAAAAGCGCATCGCGATCGAGTTGCGAGGAGTCAATATCATGCTCATCGGCCAGATAAATTTTTGGTTGCACAGAGTCGAAACTCTCCTGAGTAGAGCAATAGGCGCCGCTGCTAAAAGCAGGGTGCTCGAGCACGAACGTTTGGGGGAAAAGTGTTGCCGCCAAACGTGCGCGCTGGAGCAGTCCCTATTAGGGTTAAGGAATCCTTAAAATAGGTAATAACTCCTAAATAGTCAAGGACAAGGAGTGTTTTATGGCAAGATTATGCGATGGAAGGATAGGGAAACCACCTACAATTGGCGAGAAAACTCTGCATATCGTGGAAAACGTTAGTGTTTGGAATATTCAAAACCCGACTTGTTACCTACACCGCGCTCGAACATAGTCGGTCTTCGCAACTTATCAATTGCGAAGAGTATACCTGTTCGAGCGCGATGTAGGTAGCAAGTCGGGTTTCAAGAGTTGTTCTTTCATTTCTCAATCACATTTGATAGGGTGACGAGCATCAACCCAAGATGGGGGCGCCATGCGCACGACATTGCTTTGGCCCATATTTTTTCTACTTTTGACAGCGCCTTTGCATGCTGTTGAAAAACCGCAAGGTATCTCCAAATTTAAGACAGAGGTTCGCGTTGAGCTAGAGAATGGACCTGCAACCCTTGCAGACCTTCCGCAGACGACGCCTGATACTGACGCGTTCATTGCGCAGTTAAAAGGTTTATCCCATGGAAGCATACAACTGGAGCAAAGCCGTACCGGGGTCTCTCAACACTTTGTAGTGAGGGACGTCACGGGCAAACGCCTCGGCGTCTTTCGCACGGTAAGCGCTGGGGGAGCAATTGAGGCTGAGGTTATGCTTATGGATCCAGATCACTTCTTTAATCTTGCTCCGGCAATTAAGGTCGTTATAAAACAGGGAAAGAAGAAAGTCGAAGGGTATCTACAGCAATTTGAAGGCTCCCAGCCAGGAAAGGTGCCTAGGCCAGATTCTTCATTTGTTCAACAAATTCAAAAAATCGGCATTTTAGACATTCTGCTTGCAGACGAAGATCGTGCCACAGGCAATATTGTGATTCGCGAAGGCATTCTAGTACCGATTGACCATAACAATACATTGCTTACCGTGGACGCCGATCACTTTGGGTTAGACATTACTAAACGTTTAATTGAACCCCCATTTTGGCGTCGTGCTTACCCACGAGCTGCCAATCGTCCTGTATGGTTGAATCGATTGCAGTTTTTGTCCTGGGCGCAAAAACCGTGGACTGTGGATAGCATCGCGTTTGTTAAAAACTGGGATGCCAAGCACGTTGCACAAGATCTTAAGCAAAAATTTGCGGTGAGTGAGGGGGCTATTGGGTTAATGATTTCGCTGGATACTTGGCTAAAGAAGGGAGTCGAGGCGGGTCTTACTTTGGAGCAGATTGGAGCTCCCATCTATAACACCAAGGGAATCTTTCAAGATGTTTTTCACCTTGCTCGTACAGCACGTTTAGAAGACGCCTTAGAGTATGCCGGTGTGGAGTATGATCTGTTGCAGGCAGTTGAACTTACCCGGCAACAGTTATTAAATAAGTCCGCAGATGACCGTTCTCTATCGCATATTCAGACGATGTTTGCGGCCAATCTAAATACGCTATATGACCGTCGTATCGCGTTGATAAAAAACGCCCTAAATGCCGACCAGGTCGATGAATATTATAGCGAAGTCTGGCTAAATTTACTTTTTCAAGATGAAATTCACGAGTGGTTGCGCACCCATCAAGAAATTCCAAAAGAAAAGCTACGTATGATGCCATGCAGCCGAACAAAGCGGCAAGCGCCTGATTTAGAGGTAGAAACACCGCTTCCTTGCGTTGTAGATGCGTTACAATTGGCCAAAAAATTGACCGCTGCTAGGCTGGAGAGAGACTCTACTAGCGTGGCTGCCGCCTTACGAGAGGATCTTCATCAGGCTTTTCTCGTGCATTTCTACTATGTGAGCAGTTTGTTGGGTGCTAAGCCTGGGACGGAAGAGTATCTACGGATGGCTCAGTTTCTTAGAGTACAAATTGAGCGTTCCAATGAGCTCTTGATTCCGGGAGTGGTATGGAATGCGGATCAAAACCTTCAGATGTCTAAAATGAACTTATCTGATGTGATCATGGCCCTAAGTTTGGCCCGAAAACGAGCGTTGCAAGAAGGAGAATACTATAAGGAAAGGCTGGGGACGCCTTGGATTGCTTTTGCTGCACCCAAATACGTAGGCGACTATCTCGATCGCTTTCAGCAATTGCGTCGGCAGTTAGAGAAGGGACAGATAGATCAAGCACAATTTAATGACCTGTCAACTCAGATGTAACACCTTGAAATTTAATCGGACTAAGGGTATACCGATCATGCTTTTTTAGGCCGAGGAGGGCAAATCGATGGGACAGACATTACAAAGAAAACTTTTTGGAACTGATGGTGTGCGTGGACACGCTAACCGCAGTCCCATGACCGTCGAGACAGCGCTCGCCCTTGGCCGAGCTGTTGGTAAACTGCTATCCCGTCTGGACGGACGCCATCGCGTTATCATCGGCAAGGATACGCGACTTTCCTGCTATATGTATGAAAACGCGTTGATTGCTGGATTGTGCAGCATGGGTATTGATACGCTCATGGTGGGGCCTTTGCCAACGCCCGCTGTAGCGTTTTTAACCAGGGCTTATCGCGCATCAGCCGGAATTGTTATCTCCGCTAGCCATAACCCTTACTATGATAATGGCATCAAATTCTTTTCCTCCGACGGTTTCAAGCTGCCCGATAGCTGGGAGCATGAAATCGAGGGTATGATTGAAACGAATGATTTTTCTGACGCCTTACCAGCTGATGATGCGATCGGTCGCAACACCAAGGTGGTGGGTGCTGACGGACGGTATGTTGAGTTTGTGAAAGCGACCTTGCCGAAAGGAAGAACGCTTAAAAACCTAAAGATCGTTCTTGATTGCTCTCACGGAGCAGCCTATCGCGTGGCTCCTTTGGTATTTCGTGAATTAGATGCTGATGTTTCAGTCTATGGTGTTGAACCCAACGGCTTAAATATTAACGTTGATTGTGGATCATTACATCCACAGAAGATTCAACGAGCTGTACTTCAACACGGAGCCGATGTAGGAATTGCCTTTGATGGCGATGCGGACCGCGTGGTGATGATCGATGAAAATAGTCAGATTGTTGATGGCGACGCTATTCTAGCTATATGTGCCAAGGCCATGCAGCGTAAAGGGCTTCTGCAAAACAATAAAATTGTTGGTACCGTTATGGCCAACTTTGGCTTTATGCAAGCCATGGAGCGGTTGGGCATTGAAGTGATCCGCTCTCAAGTAGGCGATCGTTATGTCATTCAGGAAATGATTAAACATGGCGCTAATCTTGGTGGTGAGCAAAGTGGTCACATCATCTTTCTAGATCACAATACCACTGGCGACGGTTTAGTTAGCGCGATGCAGGTACTTAGTGTAATGGTCGAGACCGGGTCCAGACTTTCTGAGCTAGCTGCGATTATTGAACGTTATCCCCAAGCAATTGTCAACGTACCGGTAAAGACAAAACCAGCTTTGGAGTCCATGGAAGGCCTGCAGCAGATCCTGCAAAGAGTGGAAAAGTTGCTAGAGAAAAAAGGTCGCGTGCTTGTGCGGTATTCTGGGACAGAAAATATTTGTCGCGTTATGGTCGAGGGTTCTAAATTAGAGATTGTGGAAGAGCAAGCGCACGAGATCGCAAACGTGATTCGTAACGAAATCGGACAACGATGAGGCAGTTATGTGTGGGATTTTTGGCTATGTTGGCGAGCGAGAAGCTGTAGGGATTACCTTAGCAGGATTGAAGCGCCTGGAATACCGGGGCTATGATTCTGCAGGTATTGCAGGCTTTGACCGAGGAGAGATTGCCCACTTAAAGGTAGTCGGGAAGATTTCAGCGCTTGAAGACGAAGTCAAAAAACACGATTTAAAGCTTACCACAGCCATCGCTCAGACGCGCTGGGCAACTCATGGCAAGCCTAATCAAGTTAATGCCCACCCACACTTCGATCACTCCGGATCCCTTGCACTAGTTCACAACGGTATCATTGAAAATCATGATGCACTACGCAAGATGTTGGAAGCAGAGGGTTGTGTGTTCAAATCGGATACCGATACAGAAGTTGCGGCTCAACTGATTGGACATCTTTATCAAGGAGACTTGCTAGCTGCTCTACAACAAGCATTGCCTATGTTTAAGGGCGCTTATGCCTTGGTAATGATTCACAAGAACCATCCTAAGCAGATTTTAGCTGTAGCTTCAGAAACACCGCTCGTGATTGGTGTAGGCGACAACGAAGCATTTATTTCTTCCGATGTAATGGCGTTGAAATCCATTGCTAAAGAGATGTTTCATTTGGGCAGCAATGAAATCGCAATTG
This sequence comes from uncultured bacterium, assembly GCA_964436955.1. GTDB lineage: Bacteria > Chlamydiota > Chlamydiia > Chlamydiales > JAJFMA01 > CAMFKD01. The sequence goes on from CAYTFC010000006.1 coordinate 29,015, forward strand.
TTCAGGCGGATCAGATTGAAACATTTGACGCATCCATGTCTAAAATTACCAAGAGTCGTGAATCCGTTTCCTCGACTGCTGATGAGATTAGTAAGGGAGACTTCGAACATTACACCATTAAAGAAATTTTCGAACAGCCTAAGTCATTGGCAACTGCCATCGCTGGCCGTTTTTCTGAGGAATATGGTACAGCGGTTTTGGACGGCCTTAATATGGAAGTTCATGAGCTGCTTAATTGTCAACGCATACTCATATTGGCGTGTGGCACATCCTGGCACGCGGGATTTATCGGCGCCTACATGATGGAAGATCTTGCTCGCATACCAGTGCAAGTGGAAATTTCATCTGAATACCGCTACAAGAACCCTATTGTCCTTCCTGGAACCTACGTTATTGCGATGAGCCAGTCGGGGGAAACGGCAGACACCATCGCCGCTGTGAGAGAATTACGAGCGAAAGGTGCGAAGATTTTAGCTGTGTGTAACGTCCATGGCTCGACACTTACACGAGAAGCGGATGGATGCCTTTATTTGCGAGCCGGCCCTGAAATCGGGGTATGTTCTACAAAAGCATTTACGAGCCAAGTGGCCGTGTTGTACTTGTTTACACTGCTGATGGCGCGTATTCGTCACGTTGGTAAGGCTGAAGGCCAAGCGCTTATCGAAGCTTTAAAATTGATACCGGACCAAGTGCAGCAAGTGCTTGAAACGGCTAATCATATCGAAGCGCTAGCTAAAAAGTATGCGCGCTACAACAACTTTTTCTATCTTGGCCGTCGACACATGTATCCAGCCGCTCTTGAAGGTGCTCTTAAGCTAAAGGAGATCTCTTACGTCAACGCGAACGGTTATCCGGCTGGCGAAATGAAGCACGGACCCATTGCTTTGATAAATGAAGACTGTCCCACAGTGGCCCTTTGTGCCAATAAGGCCACTTATCCTAAGCTCCTAAGCAACTTAATGGAAGTCAAAGCACGTAATGGATTAGTATTAGCCGTTGCTCCAATCGGTGCTGAGGGACTCGATAAAATTGCTGACGATATCATTTGGGTGCCCGATACCATTGACGAACTGGCAACAGTGTCTTCTTCGGTAGCCTTACAGCTTTTTGCATATTTCTTGGCTAAGGAGCGAGGTTGCGATATCGACCAGCCCCGAAACCTCGCTAAGTCTGTAACCGTGGAGTAAAGAGAGAGAGAGAGAGAGTTTATATCCTACGCCGTACACATATAAAGACTTATTTAGGTTCTCTAAAATTGATCTCGAATGTTTTTCAATTTGGCACTTTGCATAACATATAAGCACTTAATAATTTGACTCTTGTTAGAGCTGTCCTACGCCCTTGCTCAATTTAACCTCGGGTTGAATTCGCTCTAAGTTTTTAAGCTGAGTACCTATATCTCCTATATCTTTATGTTTCTTTTGGAAATCTTTTTTTAAATCAGATGGTAAATCGTTGACAATGCTTCTCAATAATGTGCCACTACTAATCAGCGCTTTTGTTAGTTCATTTTTTTCTTCGCCCTGCGAATTTTCATATTTCACCAAATTAGTTTTAAAGCTATTGTAATGACTGTCCGCTGCTTTAAATAATAATGCATTTACTTTAGATATAGAGTTATCATCAAAGTTGTTTCTGATGTAAGAAGTCGCCATCTGGTCTGGAGACGTCTTTTGATCTATAGCTAATGCAGCTTTTTCTTTTTCATATTGCGACTTAATAATTGTTCTTACCAAAACTTGTTCGGAAGGTGGAAGAATTGTTTTTTTATTCACAATCATTTCATATTCTATAATTTTCTGAGTATCAATTTTTACTTTTTCTAGATGTTCTTGGTAACCTGGTCTTTTTGTATACTCTTTTTCAGCTGCTGTTAATGGTGCTTCATTTTTTATTTTTTTAAATTCCTCTGGTGGAAAGGCAGGATCAGGTATTTCAGGATCACCATATAATTCATTTTCCTTTCTCAAGTCTTCAATTTTCTTTGAGTTTACACTGATAATTCTAAATGTATTAATTATGGCTTTATCTAATGGAGCTTTTACTACTTCTCGCATTTGCTTATTTAATTTTGGATCGGGCACAAGGGTGTCAATTTGTGACATGAATTTGCCTTCAAATGCTTGCATTTTTTCTTGTAAATCTATTCCTCTCTGAGTATTACCTATTCTTTCTGATGAATTACTATGCACAAGAGCATTTCTAATTTTTGAAATTCCATATGAATTATTTTTAAGATCTGAGTTAATTTTATTCATAGAATTTCCTAAGCATAATAAACGTACATTTTTTTTGGAAATATCTATATTTGAATGGATTAAATTATCTGGTACTAATTTTGAGATATTACTTTCTTTATGACTAACTGCAAATTGATTGGATTCGTGTTTGCTATCTACATTAACTGACTTTGGAATATTAGATGAGGTCGAAATTTTATTTTGTGCAAACTCGTGCGTTTTTTCGGATATTTCGTGCATAGATAAAGGCGGTGTTTCAATTTGCGTTGTTTGATGTTCTGAAATAGCTTCATTTTTTGTTTCAGATCCAATATGAGATAATTCAATAGATAAATTTCTTCCTGGCAAGCTTTCCATAAATATTGCCCTTATAAAATTGGTATCTCATCGAGCAGGCTTATCCCTATATAAAATATTATATAATATAAATTTTTATGATGAAACACATATATATATCATATATGAGTCATATATGTAGATTATTTCTTAATAATAAGTATAGTCATGATTATAATGCAGTAATATTATCAAATATAATAATGGTTTGATCGATAGATGCTTGCTGTTAGTAGAAGGCTTGAGTGTATGAGAGTTCGTGAGCACGTACAAAGTTTCCGCGGTTGGTTCATCGTAAGTCGTTTAATATTAGAAATATGAACCTATTTAAGATGACCCAATTCCCGAACTTTCTATCTTGGGGAAAATCGGAACTTTCTAAATTGCGCGTACAACGCTCAAAGTAATAGACAAACAATAGTATATGCATTAGAATTTATGAAAAAAAAGGATGTTATATGGAGCCTTATAAAATAAATAGAACTCACTCAAATCAGTGGTGGTCTTTTCAAGGATTCATGGAAGATCCCCACCATAAGCTTGAATATCCAGACAGGTCTAACTGTGTTGCAGCGTGTCAGCTATATCAATCTTTGCACATTCAAAAGGACGGCATTACTGGTATAATTGCCATGCTTCCGTTTTTCATTGTATATAGAAAAAGTGCTGCCTTCGACGCTTACACAAAAATATTTTGTATAAAAGTGATTAAGGATCTTATGATTACAAAAGGTATCAATAAGGGAAGCCCTAGCTGGATGTTCATGGAAGGTCTTGCGAGCCCCCTTATCGATCAGGTTTTGGCCTGCCACCATAACGAACTTAAGATTGGGGGATGTTCTAGTGATGCTAATAGCCGTGAACTAGAAGAAAATGAAATTCCCCAATGGATTGAAGATGAAGCTGGAAAGTTTTTGAATGAAGATTTTTTTCCGGAACAAGCTGTCAGGATTTCAAAAAAAATCATGACGATGCTTCCATTAGTGATTCGTAGGGTTGAGACGGTTAGAAACTGGTCTCATCAGGACAGGAGGAATCGCATTTGTCAATTAGTGGATAGGCTTTTAGTTAACGATGAGATTGACCCGGAATTTAAAAATGATGTCATTTTGCCAGCAGTAGCGGAGATCGTGGATCTTTTATGGAAAACATGCAATCGGGGAGTAGATCTTGAGAGGGCATTTATTAAGCCTGAGCATCCTACTCATACGGCACATGATTTAAGTGGTTATTATACGGATGAGGGGGAATGGAAATTTTATGAAACCAAGAAAAATTGGGCACAGAAAATAGCAGGCTTTTTTCGTATAGGCAGGCGATAGACATTGTCTGCAGGGCAATCGCATTTTATGAAAAATTCTTATCACACTCACCATACCTTGATATTCAGCATTTCTCCATAAAGTTTCGTCGACATAAGAACTTGGTTTGGTAGCAATCAGGGTCTTAGGCTACGGCAACGATTGTCATTTTCTGCTTACCCCTACTCAAGTTTATCTGTTCTAACATCATTGGAGGGGTTGATCGATAGATGCTTGCTGTTAGTAGAAGACCTGAGTGTATAAGAGGTCGTGAGCACGTACGGGATGTAACTTTACCTTGTCCACTCAGTCCATTTCGTTCACCCAGTCCATTCTAATTACGTTTTGTTGGACCATCTTTCTTTTTATCGGAGAGCAGGGTATTCTATGGGGCAAAATACTTAGAATTCAGGAATTTTCATGACAGAACATCGCGCCTCTATTTTTAACGGGACACTACTCGTAGCTGGCACCACAATCGGTGCAGGTATGCTCGGTCTACCCGTTGCGACTGCTCAAGCAGGCTTTCTTCCTTCGATTCTCATCTACATTGTTTGCTGGGCTTTTATGGCTTGCACGGGTCTACTTCTTCTCGAAACCTGTCTATGGTGGAAAGAGGACAAAAATATCGTTTCCATTGCGGGCCATACCCTGGGTACTCCGGGGCGCGCCTTCGCATGGGTCTGGTACCTTTTCCTCTTTTATTGCCTTACATTGGCCTACGTTGTTGGAGGCGGTAACTTTGTGAGGGATGCTTTTTGCGACTGCCTGACTTCTCGCCAATCTACCTTAATATTCGTAGCGATATTTGGAACCATGGTCTACATCGGACCGGCGATTGTTGCCCGTCTTAATATCCTGTTGATGTTTGGCCTACTCGCTGCCTATTTTGCGTTTGTTGTATTAGGAGCTGGGAATGTCGACACAACTTTACTCGCTCGCACTGATTGGTCCGCTCTAGCGAGCTCCCTGCCTATAGTGTTTGTCGCGTTTGCTTATCAGGGATTGGTCCCAACTCTGACACGCCATATGGGATATGATCTCAAAAGGACCAGAGCCGCCATTTTGATCGGTAGTTTTATTCCTTTGGTGGGATATGTCATTTGGCAAGGATTGATCTTGGGCATCGTACCCCTAGAAGGCGCCGGTGGTTTGCTAGCGGCTAAAGCCGCTGGACAAAGCGCTGTGCCACCTCTAAAACAATTCATTCAGAATCCTTTTGTCTACTATTTGGGACAGTTTTTTGCCTTTTTTGCCTTGGCAACTTCGTTTTTGGGAGTCACCCTTGGCTTGGTAGACTTTATTGCCGATGGTCTCAACATTAAGAAGACGGCTATAGGAAAACTGGGTTTATGTTTGATAGTGTTTATCCCACCACTCATACTGGCGGAAATCTACCCCACCGTCTTCCTATCTGCCCTAGATCTCGCTGGGGGCCTTGGCGTTGCACTCCTACTAGGCCTATTGCCTATTGTTATGGTTGCCGTGGGGCGCTATTATTTACGCATCCCAGGTCCTCAGCTTTTGCCGGGAGGGGTTTGGACCCTCTTGCTACTGGTGGTGTTCGTGATTATCGAATTGATTATTGAGGTCGTCCACCTGGTAGCAAGAGTATAGAAGTATCAACTAATCATTAGTTTCCCAAGGCACTGGAGGATGATCCGGTGTCTCTGTTGGAAAGTAATGCTGTCTATGGTTTGGAGAAAGCATCAGTAATCCCTTACCTGGCAATCTCCAATAACTGTATCCAGGTGTAGATAGACGCCCTGGGCTACGCAATTGACCGAAGCTATAGGGGTTATTTCCATATCTTATGGCGCTGCCATACATATAGTTATGGCCAAGGCCTGGCCAACCCGCGCTTCCCCACCCTCCCCAGCCAGGAATCCCGACAGTAACAAAACGGGTCGCGGCGAGAAATGAGGTTTGATCTTGGTGGGAACTGGCAATTTGGGTGTCTTTTCCGGAATTTTGACGCATTGGCTCCAACGTCCAGCATAGTAGGAGCGTAACCACTACAGATGTGAATATTAATAAATATAGTTTCATATTAAAGTCTCGAGTTATGTTTACTTATTTCGGGACAGTTTCCAATTATCATTATAAAATTTACAAATTATGATGTAAATACTTTATTTAAAAATAATAAAAGCAATATATTTATTAGTAATAAAAAAAATGACAATTTTGTTGTATTAAGCAACAAAATTGTCGGTCCTGGTCGATCGTGGTAAATTTATTTATCTGCGATAATAAAAATGAGATCCTCTATTTGGGTAAGTGTAGTAGTAGCTATTGTAAGGGAAGTAGTAATTGTCAATTGGTTCGTAAGAGTATGGATAACCAGTGGAGTATTTAAACGAATAGCTTCTGTTATATGGGTTCTGTACGTAATAAGATCGGTAGGGAGTGTAATTAGAATAGTAATAGGACCGTGAATATTGTTTTTGAGGATAATTATTGTGTCTGAATTGATGATGCCCAGGGCCAAAACCTACTGAAAATTGGAGATTGGCTACTAATGAATCAGCCTGTAGAATAGAGGAGCCTCCCAAGAACGTCATACTAATGATAGGTAATAGAATCCATTTTGTGTACATAATAGATCCCTTTGTTATGCGAATTAAATGTTATGTACTTATCCATTTATATAATACATCTAAATAATAGAATTGTCAAATCGCTGATTTTGAATAAGATAAGAATAAACAGAAGCGTCATTGCTTTGGGCTGTTCTTCCTCTAACGTCTTTAAATGCAGGATTTTTGGCCATTTGCAAGACGCAGATGCGATTGAGTCTCTTTATTTATCGAAGAGGGCGTCAATATAGGAACGAGCATCGAAGGGCATTAAATCGTCTGCCCCTTCGCCAACGCCGATGAATTTAACAGGAATGCCCAGTTTTCGCTGAATTGCGACGACGATTCCGCCTCGGGCAGAACCATCTAGTTTAGTCAGAATTAAACCCGTAACTGGGGTGAATTGGTTGAAGATTTTGGCCTGTTCAATGGCATTTTGGCCTGTGGTTGCATCAAGAACGAGTAGCGTTTCATGTGGGCTATTGGCGATGACTTTACTGCAAGACCGTCTAATTTTTTGGAGCTCTTGCATAAGAGGTGTTTTGGTATGAAGTCGCCCGGCTGTATCCAGTAGTACAATATCAATGGCGCGTGCCTTGGCGGCCGTAACGGTATCAAAGGCGACCGCAGCGGGATCGGCCTTAGGTTGTCCTTTAACGATGTCGATATCAAGTCGATGAGCCCAAGTCTCTAATTGCTCGATTGCGGCAGCGCGAAAAGTATCTGCAGCTCCTACCAGTACTTTTTTCCCAATACCAGAAAAGCGCTTAGCTAGTTTTGCAACTGAAGTTGTCTTACCATTTCCATTCACACCCACAATCAGGATAACAGTGGGTTCGCCTGGAAGATCGTTTTCATTGATGCCTGATCCGCTTTGGTTGAGGATGGAAAAAATCTCATCCTTAAGAATTTGGATAAAGGCGTCGCCATTAAGGGAAGGCTCTTTTGCATGAACTTCTCGGATTTTTTTGGTGAGTTCTGTGGCAGTCTCTACTCCCAAATCTGCTTCATAAAGCAATTGCTCGAGTCGATCCAAGGTGGCTTCGTCCAGCCGCCCCCCGAATAGCGCGTGCAAACGACTGCTTAAAGCAGCGCTAGTTTTAGCTAGCGCTTGTTTCACTTTATTGTACCCAGATTTCAGAAAATTCAGTACCATCCGGCTGAAGCCCTTCCTTGCGTTGTTTCCTGTGAAATCTAGCAGAGTTACAATTATATCGAAACAGCAAAGGGGAGCGAACCATGGGAAGTATGCCTCATGAATACACACGAATATCAGGCCAAGGAAATCCTTAAAAAATATGATGTGCCCGTTCCGGAAGGGGCGGTTGTGTCGACATTAGAGGAAGCACGCCAGGCTGTTGTGCGTTTAAATCTACACGAAGCCTTGGTTAAGGTGCAGGTTCATACTGGGGGCAGAGGAAAGGCTGGCGGCGTAAAATTTGCCAAAAGTCGAGAAGAGACTCTGCAGTTGGTCGAAAAGATGCTTGGCATGCATGTCGTCACTAATCAGACGGGCAAAGAGGGTGTGATTGCGCATAAGCTTCTTCTGTATGCACCGGAGCAAATTGCTAAGGAATACTATGTTGGAGCAGTGATAGATCGTCAGAAGGGGCGTGCAGTAATTATCGCCTCGCCAGAAGGCGGTATGGATATTGAGGAGATTGCGGCAACGCATCCTGACAAGATTTTGACTCTTCCCATTCGGTTTGATGGACAGCTTCGTACGTATCATAAAGTGGCTTTAGCAAAATTCATGGGATGGAAAGGAGACCTTGCTAAGCAAGGAATCGCCATCACCAGTGCTGTGGCGAGGGCTTTTATCGACACAGACGCCTCTTTGCTTGAAATCAATCCACTTGTAGAAACACCTGAAGGCAAGTTAGTCGCGGTCGATGCCAAGCTGAGCATTGATGAAAATGCTCTGTTTCGTCAGCCGGAACTTGCGAAGCTTTTTGATGCCACTCAAGTCCCTGCCGCGGAAGTGCGAGCTAAAGCATTTGACCTCGCTTATGTTGCCTTGGATGGTAATATTGGCTGTATGGTCAATGGCGCTGGCCTTGCCATGGCAACCATGGACATTATTCATCATTACGGTGGCAAACCCGCCAACTTTCTTGATGTCGGCGGTAGTGCTACCGAAGAAAAAGTTGCAGAGGGTTTTAAAATCATCCTGTCCGATCCGCATGTGAAAGCCATACTCGTCAATATCTTTGGCGGTATTATGAACTGTGTCACATTGGCGGGAGGTATTGTAATGGCAGCAGGACAACTCAAGCTGGCGGTTCCTCTCATTGTGCGTATGGAAGGCACTAATGTGCATAACGGTAAGAAGATGTTGGCCGATTCAGGACTCAATATCATCATCGCCGATAGCCTTGAAGAAGCTGCCAAGAAAGCTGTCGCAGCGGCATAGACATAGAAGAGGAAGTGCACTTATGGCAATTTTGGTAGACGAAACCACCCGCGTGATTACACAAGGGATCACGGGTAAAGCTGGGCGCTTTCATACAGAGCAGTGTTTGCAGTATGGAACGCAAATGGTAGGGGGGGTGACTCCCGGACGCGGTGGGGAGGAGGTTTTTGGATTACCCGTATTTGATACCGTTTTGGAAGCCAAGCACACCACCAATTGCAATGCCAGTCTTATTTTTGTTCCGGCACCAGTGGCTGCTGAAGCTATTTTAGAGGCTGAAGAAGCTGCAATTCCGCTGATCATCTGCATTACAGAAGGCATCCCGGTGCGCGACATGCTGGAAGTGAGTCAAGTGATGCGGCGCAGCAAAACCAGTCGGCTTATCGGCCCCAACTGCCCGGGAATCATCACACCTCCGCGATGCAAAATTGGCATTATGCCAGGATATATTCATAAGGTCGGAAAAGTGGGTATTGTCTCACGTTCGGGAACATTGACTTACGAGGCAGTCTGGCAGACGACTCAGCTAGGACTAGGTCAATCCACTTGTGTTGGCATTGGAGGGGACCCTCTTAATGGCACTGACTTTGTCGATATTTTAGAGTTGTTTGAAAAGGATTCTGAAACCGACGCCATCTTAATGATAGGCGAAATCGGTGGAGACGCTGAAGAGCGCGCAGCCGCCTGGATCAAGGAGCATTGCACAAAGCCTGTAGCAGCATTTATTGCTGGATTAACAGCTCCACCAGGACGTCGTATGGGGCACGCCGGAGCGATCGTTTCGGGCGGACAGGGCACAGCCATAGGCAAGATAGAAGCCTTGCGTGCCGCGAATGTAATCGTAGCGGAAACGCCTGCAACCATGGGTGCAGCCATCAAAAAAGCCCTTCAGACCCCGGTTAAGAGAAAGATATGATTGCTGTAGGACGTATCCCCATTCGCATTAATCCCTTATTTTGGGTGACATCCGGAGCAATTGGATTGCTGGCCTCTGGTGGTGAGTGGTCAGTTGCTTTTATTTGGTTGGCGGTCATTTTCGTTTCTATTCTTTTTCATGAATTTGGTCATGCGCTAACCGCACTTGCCTATGGACAACGCGTGTCGATAGAACTCATGGCACTTGGTGGACTGACATTTCGTCAAGGACCAGCGCTCTCACCATTTCGTGAATTCATGGTGGTGTTAAATGGGCCTCTAGCTGGGTTTCTGCTAGCTGGCATCACAGTGATTCTGCAGTACATGTTTGAGCATACACATTTCTTGGTGGATAGGGCTTTAGATGCTAGCTTCGCGGTAAATCTCGGTTGGACCTGCTTAAATTTGCTTCCCATTCAGCCTCTGGATGGCGGAAAATTACTGATTATAGTGATGGAAGCTATGTTTGGCTTGCGCGGGGTCAAAATAGCTCTGTTTGCCGGACTCGTTCTATCCACTTTTTTGGGACTGTTTCTTTTCACTGTTGGAAACATGTTGGGAGGAGCTATCCTCTTCATGTTTGCCTTTGAAGGTTATCGTACATGGAAAGGTTCTCTCGTGATGACTGACAAGGATCGCGATCAGCAGCTTTTGGAACTGCTTAAGTCTGCAGAGGATCTTTATCACATGGGTAAAATTGATCAATCGGAAAAAGTGCTTCAGCAGATACGTGCTGAGGTTAAAACCGGATTTCTATTTTTAGCGAGCACGCAATTGTTAGCTCAAATCGCTACAAAACGCGGAGAATACCCTCAAGCCTATCAGTTGTTGCGCAGCATTGAGGATCATTTGGAGGATAATGACCTTGTGTTGCTCCATCAATTGGCCTATCGCAATCAGCAATGGAAACATGTGTCTGCGCTGGGCGATAGGATTCACCAAAATGTTCCATCATACGAAACAGCAATTTTGAATGCCCTAGCGCATGCTGTTTTGGGAGAAGTCGAACCGGCTATTGGTTGGCTGCGCTGCGCTGTGGAAGAAGGGTTGCCCAATCCGAAACATGTCGCACAGCAGAAAGAATTCGATTCTCTTCGATCAAATCCCGACTTTCAACAATTTGTTTCAACTTTGTAAACTATACCACGCGTGCTATAGAGCCTCATCGAGATTCGTTTATTTTGTAGAGCTCGGCATACGAGACGGGATTCTCGGCTAAGCGTGTGTTCCAATCTTTGCTGCCGTTGCTATCTAAGTGAGTTATCATTTTGCAGTCGTTCACATCGGCACGCACTGTTTCTGAGGGAAATTGAAGGTTGTTAGGTTCCTCTACATTATAGAGTAAGCAGTGGTTACAGGTGGCATCACGAAAGGATGAGTGGATAATAACGCTGCTGTGAGTATTCAATTGTTCTGCATTAACATCAACAATTACGCTATTGTGTAGATGTGGCTGGTTTATGTGGGAACCGATGACGATAGAGTTGGTTTCATCGAGTTCGGCTCCAAAGAAGGTTCGGATTGCCATCCCTTCAGGTGTATCAAGAGTCATTTTCATGCAACTATCGTAGTAGCTACGTATGGTGCCAAAGTCCCACCAATAGAGTTCCTGCCCCACATCTAGAGCTGTTAGGATAGGTTGTTCGATATCTAATGCCTGCATGCGGTTATGGTGTCTTTCGGCCGACATTCGATCCACACCTTTCGCTTCCATGACATGGACATACGTTTCTTTGTCTAGAGTAAGTGCCATCCACCAATGAGGGTCACTATCCAGTTTCCCTTTTTTGCTGGTTAGTTCGGAAGAAAACTCGTCTAGGAAAGTTTTCAAGAGATCATAGGAGATGCTAAAGCTTCCCAAGCTAGTACCAAAATGATCTTCGTTGGACAATATTCCATCGTCAACTAGTTTCAGAAGTGTATCATAGTCTAGTTTTTCGAGCTGTTTGGCTGAACCATCCTTGGCGATGGCAACGAGTCCGTAGCGGCTTAATCCCTTAGCTATCCATTGTTCTCTGGTAGGCATAGGGGCTACACTGGCGAGAATACTAGCTGGTGAAAAGCTATCCTTTGGCGTGAGGGATGGGACGAAGATTTGGTCTCCCCAGAATACGGATAGTCTTCCACCTCGTGTCGGTGCGAATATGGCTGTTTGCTGTATTACGGCTTCTAGTATGGTTACAAGTTCACTGGAATTACGATGTTGGCATGGAAGCTTTACTGCAGACTTGTTGTTTGATTCGCTACCGGGTAGTGGGGCAAGGCGGGTTCCTTGTCCGGCAGTGTGATACATGGCAACTGCGGCGCCGGCTTTTTGCTGCTCTAGTAGATTGATGCCGTAGCGCTTCTTCGCGTCGACGCAAGCTTTTTGATAGGCATACAGGGTTCCAAGGGCATTTCCAGCTCCACCTGGCCAATCCTCTTCCACAACAATGACCTTGCTGTTGGAAAAGGATAGACGCCCCTGCCAATAGCGTTGTTGCTGCTTGTTGTTGGTGACGACAATGAGGATATCCATACCAATGCCAGGATTGCTCGCAAGGCTGATTGCTTCCACGTGTTTTTGCAATAGCTGCTGGACATTGGTATGAAGCATGGGTCTTCCTATTTAAGTGTCAGAACTAAGTAGCCGATATTTTCTCCCTGCCTAATTAGCAGAAGAACGCGTGAGCCTTTAGGGATATTATTCACTGCCTTGTGGAATTGTTCAGCGGAATTGATCTTCTGTCGGTTGACTTCGAAGATAATTGAGTCCTTTTTTAGACCAGCCAAGGCAGCAATGCTGTTGGGGTCAATATCAGTAATTACCACTCCAGCTTGACCCTGCGGAAAGCCTAAGCGGCGCGCATTATTAGCGGTGAGGTCTTCAACCTTAATGCCGAGAATAGTTGTATCTTCTGCGGCTTTGGATTGCTTGTTATCAGCTTTGGACCCGACATTGACGGTGATGGTTAGAGGTTCTCCATCGCGCAAAACCTTCAATGTAACCGATTGTCCTGGTTTTGTTAGCGATATGGTATTGCGTAAGCTTGCTACAGTATCCACGCGCCGTCCATTTCGTTCGATGATAATGTCGCCACGTCTAAGACCGGCTTTGGCTGCAGGAGAACCATCTTGCACTTCGGCAACCAGCGCTCCTTCAACCTTATCAAGCCCAAACACCATGGCCAGGTCATAGTCGACGGGTTGTAGAACGACGCCCAGAAAACCACGCGTGACAGTGCCAGTTTGTGTCAGCTCATCCAGGACGTACTTTATCATCTCGCTAGGGATAGCAAAGCCGATCCCCATGTAGCCCCCGGTGCTACTGGCTATCGCAGTATTCATTCCAACCACCTCGCCATCGATGTTAAGCAAAGGCCCGCCTGAATTACCTCGGTTGATGGCAGCATCGGTTTGGATGAAATCCTCCATGTCCGCGACATCGAGGTTAGCGCGGCCTTTAGCACTAATGACGCCCACAGTGAGAGTCTCTTGGAGGCCGAACGGATTGCCAACGGCAATGGCCCATTGTCCCACTTCGATGTCTGCGGAACTACCCAGCTTCAGATAGGGAAGATTTTTAGCATCTACCTTCAACACAGCGATGTCAGTATTGGCGTCTTGTCCCAGCAGTTTTGCGCTGAATTCACGTCCATCATTTAACTTAATGAGAATTTCCTGTGAATCCCTCACCACGTGGCTATTAGTGAGAATGAGGCCATCCGGGGATACAATAAAGCCGGAGCCCTGAGCCATTCTTATAGGCATTTCGCGAGGAGCTATATTGCGCTTAGGAGTACCAAAGAAGAATTCAAAAATGTCTGAACCAGATGGATCTATCTGTTGAGCACCCGAAGAACTTCCTAGGCTAGCTTTAGTGCGAATGCTAACGACAGCGGGGATGGCTTGTTGGGCTACCCCAGTAAAGTCAAATACCACTTGTTTGGTGGCTCCAAAGCTATGTGTGGGTTTTGCGCAGCAAAACAGGATAGCTGAGGTTATGAAGACGGTGAAGGTTGTTACTCGACTTGCAAGTTGTATGTTTTTCATATTGATTGCTCCATTTACGTTTGGGTCCCGAGGATTTCGAGCGATCTTGCAATGATTAAATAGCCTTGACGTAGACGATCAAGCCCAAAATGTTCATTTGGGGCATGAATGCAGTCTGTTGGCAATCCGAGTCCTAAAAGGACTACTTCGCTACCACTGACCTTTTGCAGTGATGCGACGATGGGAATCGATGCACCTTCCAAGATATAGCTACAGGGTTTATCAAATACTTCCGTAAAGGCTTGAGCTACAGCATTGACCCCTGTTGAATCAGGTGTTGTTGAAATTGCAGGACCGCCACCTTCGTGAATGTGCGTGGATACTTTAATACCCGGAGGCGACTGCTTTTCTAGAAATGATGCCACGCTTTTAGCAATGGTCTGAGGGTCTTGATTGGCAACAAGACGACACGAAATCTTGGCTGAAGCTATTGCGGGAATAACGGTCTTCATCCCAACGCCTTGGAAGCCTCCGCCGATGCCGTTGATTTCTAGAGTTGGTCTGAGCCAGTTACGTTCAAGAGGAAGTAGGTTTTTCTCACCGCCAGTGGCATCCACGCCGAATTCTTTTTTATATTCGGCAGAATTGAACTGAAAGTCAAAAGACTGCTTTTGAGCTTCTGTGAGGGGAGTAATGGCGTCGTAAAAGCCAGGAACTGTGATGCGTCCTGAGGGATCGCGCAGCTTTGAGAGAATTTCTACTAAAGCGTGATTGGGGTTGTAGGCTAAACCTCCATGAGATCCAGAGTGTAAGTCGGTGGTCGTACCTGTACAGGTGACTTCTAGGGCTACAAGACCCCTTAATCCCAAGGTGACGCTAGGGGATTGAGCATTTTTGATGCCCACATCAACTATAAATAGATAATCAGCCGCAAGCTCTTTTGCTTTGTCTATGAGGATTGCACCAAGACCAGCGCTTCCCACTTCTTCATCCCCCTCAATGATCAATTTTAAGTTGACCGGTAGCTTTCCAAATTTTTGACGCAGTGTTTTGATGGCGTGGAATACATAAAAGCATTGGCCTTTGTTGTCTTGAGCCCCTCTTGCAAAAACCTGATTGCCTTCGATGCGTGGTTCAAAAGGAGGAGTTGTCCATAGATCCAGGGGATCCACCGGCTGAACGTCATAGTGGTTGTAGATAAGAACGGTAGGTTTGTCTGGGCCAGCACTTAGGTCATGGGCGAAAATAACAGGATGTTGTTTAGTTTCCCAAGTTTCGACGACTAGAGGGATATCTACAAGGTACTTCTTAACCCAATTTGCGCAGGCCAGTACGTCTGGTTTGTGTTCGGGATTGCTGCTGATGCTGGGTATACTGAGGTATTGTTTGAATTCTTCAATGATGGCGTTTTGATTCGTGTAGAAATCGGTCTTTAGCATTGTCAGTAGATCGTTCATGGTGCCCTCGTTTAAGCAATGAGGGCGCATTATATTCAAGAGTCATAATGCATTGCAATGGTGTAAAGCAAAAGTTTGTAGGGATAGCCTTGTTCTTTTCTCTTGGTGCTGCGTCGCCGAAGCGGCAGTCCCTTTTTGGGCGAACTTGTCTGCCTCGGCGAGGCAGACCCACAAGGAAAAGGCAGCTTTGGTAGGGGGAATCGCTAAGCGTGTAGGGATAGGGTTGTCTGCCTCTGAGTGGCCTATTCTGCTTGATTTTCGGGACTACGTTGGAAGCTTTCCAGCAGATCTTTAGTAGTAATCACACCCATTGAAACGTCGTCTATTATTGAAACATATGTGCTTAGAATATCCTGGAGTAACACAAAAAGTGCTCCTACTTCTGTATACCGGGCATCTTTGCTATTTAATGGAAGCGAGTAGCGGTAGAAACAGCCGTTTACTTGTTCATCATACCCAAAGGCTCCTAGAGTTATCACTTTATTCAATAAATTAATGAGTTTAACAAGTTCCGGAATGCTCTCGGGGTTAACTTCATAGGGAAGAGAGTAGAGAATAGAAACAATATCAACCTCGGAGGTGGTTGCGAAAGTGGCTGCAAGTACTTCGCCGCTGATTATCGATAGAATAATGGTATAGACTTCTGTCTCACTTACTTCTGAATGCAGAGTAACCAATAGATGAGGAAAAGGAATACTCTCTGTTGGCTCAAATAGCTCTGCTTCTAAGTCTTGTGAGATGAGTTTTTCGGCAATTTTTGTTAGGTGTTCCACTAAGCTGAATCCTCCTTCGGCTCGTTGCGGCCTGCGGCTTGAGCAGCGAGGTTTTTGTAATATTCTCCTACGATGGTGTTATAGTCAGTGATGTGCCCCAGCCCTTTTTTATACTCTTGCTTTTCACCTAGGTGGCGGGTAACATCCATGACAAATTTAACAAAACCAGTTTCATCAACGATACCGTGATGTTTTATCATGCTTTTCGGGGCTAATCCGTTTAGAATCATGTGTGCCAATCGAATTTCTACTCCAAGTTGCGATTTGGACATCCCCTTGACATGAGTGCGTATTTCTTCTGGCCCGAAATCGCGGCGGTTGTGCAGTTTTTCCTCATGTTTTTCTTCTTTAATCTCTATCCCAATCTCATATCCCCATTCAGTTAACATCAACACAAATTTTACTCCAGTAGTTCCAAGTGATAAGCCATACATGGTCGCTGAAGTGACGGGTTCTGGAATTAACGTGAGCAAAGAAAAAGTGCAGGCAGTCACGAGCGCTGCATTCTCGGCGAGCCCGATGCCATTTGAAACCATCTTTCTATTAGCCATTGTCTTGTGAATGTGCACATAATCTTTGATCAAAACGGATCGCTCCATTTCAATATCGGCCATTGCTTTACTGACTTCTCGAGTTTCAGGCGCAACTGTTGCGTCGTTTGCGATCGCGTTATGGTACCAAGCTCGTGCTTCGCAAGCGACTGCTTCATACGACATTGCTTTAAGTAGCTCTTTAGAAGTCTTTGCCTTTACAATATTACGAACATGAAGTGTCCCTCCTACTCCACCCGCGAGCAAGCCCACCCCGGCTGTGACTGGGGTCAAAGCTGAACTTGCAGTTCCTACGTCTACTCCCATGGTAACGATCTTACCTGCCGATAAGGTATTATAAGCTATTAGCGTGGTACCTCGGGAGCCGTGACCGTATCCTTTACGCTCATGCTGCTGTTGTTCCTTCACTTTTTGGTCCATTTCTCCTAACCTATCATCTAATTCAGAGGGGGAGAGGTCGGAAGAATAGAGAGTTCTACGCGTGGCCTGTATGTCTTGATCTAATATAAATACGCTGGCCATTAGACCTTCGCGTTCGTTAATATGAGCCGCCATTTGATGTTGGTCAGGGGGTTGCCCACTTTTGACTAAGGTCTTAAATTCCTTTGCCATGTTTCTATCTAGTTTGACGATTTTATCAAAAAGCTCTTTCTTCTCATTCTTCATGTTTTTCAGATTCTTTCCGATATCCTTTCTTTCTCTTTTGGATAGGGTGGGATTATGTAATTCTTTTTCAATACTTTTAGCTTCTTTTTTGCATGCTGAAGCTTCCTTGTGTTCCATCACGCTCTCGATAGTAAATCCCGGACCAAGAGGTATCTCTTTGGCGATGTTTTCCTTATTGTCTTTTATTTTTTTAAAGAATTTTTTTGCGGCAGTGAGCGGTGCACTCAGCTTGGGAGGAGGTTTATCTACGCCTTTCCCCATCTTTTGTAACGTTGCTATCAGTTTCTCTTCCTTAGTGACCTCTGCATTTTCTTGCTTGCGGGATGCGAACTCTTCGGGCGAACGCTGAGAGAGTGTGATCACTATAGGTTGCGCCTGGAGCTCTGGAAGATCATAATGCTCGGGAAGCTCAGATTTCATTGGGTTTTGAGGAGACGATAGCAGTGTCTGGTGCTCCTCGGGGGTTTCCAATTTTTTAGCTTCTGGTTGTGAAATGCTATTATCGGGAATGTTTGAATATGATTGACTAGAGTGAATGCCATCCATAACATTTATTATAATAAATAAATAATTTAAATTTATAGATTATCATAATAAAATAAGGTTTTTTATTTTCGTTACATGACAGTTGCAGTAAATAGTTACTTATAAAAAGCTATTGGGATTGTTGAAAAGCCTGGTTGAGTTCCGTTCGCTGTTCGGAATGGGAGTGCAGTTCGGTAAGCAATTGTTTTGTGAGAGTGCTGATGTCTTTATGAGCCACCGGCTGTAAAACTTTGAAATCAAGCACCTTCCAAGCGTGAGTGAGAAGTTGTGCGCTGGGGATAAACTGACCCACGTGATACAGCTGGCGTGCGGCATACACTTCCAACAGCCCCGGAATATTCACTGCCCCAGGCATTTGTAGCGCGTTTTCAAGAGCTGCTACATTAAGGATGAGGTCTCCTTGTAATGCTTCACGAGCAGCGATTTCTCTAGCGATTTGTCTACGTTTTGGCTCGTTTAAGTGGCTATCAAGATAGGTAGTCACTGAGTTGGGCTGTCCTTGTGATACACCTATAAGCACGCCAATAGCGAAAACCAAAAGAGTAAAATAGATCAGCAAGCTTTTGCGCACAAATCGATGATGTCGGGTCACTAAGTCTGGGTTGTCCTCGGCTTTTTGTAAGAACTGCATGCGTTGACGAATGCTGTAGTGATGCCAGCTGGGGTGGTCATGAATATTTCCGGAGAGGTATCCCACTTCATTAAGAGCTTCCTTCATATGGCTTGGAGGCATTTCGACATCGAAGCAAGCAAGATCGGCTTGACGTTCAAACATGCGTGAGAAGAAGCCAAACACCAAGCGAAAATAGATTGATAGGATCACTACATAAATCAGACACAATAGAACGGGTTTTAGTGACAGCCATGGGCCAGTAGGATCGTGAAAGTGCTGCAGGTCAAGATAGCCATTTAATGACGGTAGAAAGAGCTCTGTGACAAGGCCTACCAAAATCATTGCCCCTAAAATAATGAAAGGATAGATGATCAAATGGCGGTGGCGGGTGTGTCCAATTTCATGCACAAGAACAGCTTCTAGGGACTCAGGAGACAATTGGTGTAGCAGAGCTGGAGTAAACATCACATAGCGAAAGCGGGGAATGACGCCAATAATGGCTGCAGTGAGGTGCTGTCCCATTACCGGCCAGGTGAGCATGCCTGCATGTTGAAACTGTGCCTTGCGGCACCATGTGTTAAGACGTTCACGCGTTGGACCGGCTGGAAGAGGTTGGCAGTTCCAGCAATATGTTAGAAGGGGAGGAAAGAAGATGAGCATAGCTGTTACAAAAAAGGTGGAGATTCCCAAGCTAATGATCCATCCCATTGGACCATTAATGGAAAGCCATGCGACACCATCTTCAGGAAACAGCATCAGTAGGTCGCCCAGTACAGAAAAGGCCACAAATGGTATGGCAAACGGCATGAGAAATCTTAATGGACGTAGAACATAGTGAAAACGGGAAGGCGCTGCAGAGAAGGATTGTCTCCGTAGCGTGGAAAAAAGACTCCAGTGAAAGATGAAGAGACCTATGAAATAAAGTGTTAATGACAGCAATATCACTGGGGTAAGCACTTGGTTAAAGGTCACTATGCGCTGCCCGGCAAAGTAAAAGAAGAAAAGCGCTAAGGCGCTCAGAAGCTCAATGTTGGCAATAAAAAGAAGGGAGCCACTGCGCTCACGTCGATTTCTTATTATTAATTGGTTCTGCCCAATAATAAGGATACAAACCAATGCATAGAGAGCGAGACCCCATAAAAAACCTCCAATTATAGAAAAGCTTTCAGCGGGTATTGGAGGGGCCATTGTGGCGATTAACAGCACCATGGCTAAAAAAAGAAGATTGGAAAACAAACTTCACCCCGTTTTAATATGCGACGGATGCGATTGTATCTTAAGAGGGCCATAATGAGCTATCCCGTTATCGATCTACATTGCGATCTGCTCTCATATCTTGCTGGACATCCATCAGCAACTCCCTTGGATCCGCAAGCGCGCTGTTCGATTCCTCAAATGCAAGCAGGCCGTGTGCGCTTACAAACGCTGGCCATCGGTTATGAAACGAAGCCAGGATCGGCCGCACTTGGGTTGCGCCAGGCTGAATGTTTTGCAGCTATTGTACGTGACTATGCTGACTCTGTGCAGAAATTGAAATCTTCCAATTTTCTTCATGAAGATAAAATAAGCTTAGTTACTGCCATCGAAAATGCCTCCGCCTTTTGTGAGGAAGGTGAAAATTTGGTATCCAGCCTCGAGAGATTTGAGGAAATTGTGCAACTTTCCGGCAATCCATTATACATCAGTTTAACTTGGAATCATGAAAACCGTTTTGGTGGCGGTGCGCTAACAAGTGTTGGCCTTAAGCCGGATGGAAAGACTCTTCTTGAGTTCTTGGATGGACGCCATATTGCTGTTGATTTAAGCCACACATCTGATCAGCTAGCGCATGATATATTGGATTATATAAGAGCTAAGAATTTAGCAATTTCTATTCTAGCAAGCCATTCGAATGCGCGAGCAGTCACCCATTTACCGCGCAATTTGCCCAATGAACTTATTCAAGAAGTGTTTATATGTGGCGGGATTATCGGTCTTAATTTTGTGCGAAAATTTGTAGGTTCCGATTCCAGTTACTTTGTTAAACACATAGAGACATTTTTTGAATTAGGTGGAATAGATTCGCTTTGTTTAGGAGCCGATTATTTCGTTGGCGATGACTGGTTCTTTCCGGAATTTCAGGACTCGTCTTGCTATCCGCGGCTATTTGAAATTCTTGGTTTATCTCATGAAACCCTTTTAAAGTTGGCGAATGTCAATGCAAAGAAGTTTTTAGAAAGACTATGGGGACCAGCTTTTCAAGAGCGATTGTTAGTAAGCGCTCCCTCTTCTCTCTGATTTACCGGTTCCTTGATTACTCTCCAGGGGAGAGGTTGGTCTGTTCTTGGGAGGTTTCATCGTCGGCTATCGGCTGTAGAAGAGCCAGGCCATGGTCTATGGCAAGCTCGGCTGCCGTGGTCGCTTCGCAGGAGATCCAATGACCGGAATGGCCTGTCTGAACGAAGCAGTTCACCGCGATTAATGCCAAGATCATAAGGGGATTTCGCATCCATCCTCCATCTAAGTTACTGATAGGCACGCCATTATATAGGGACCTTACTTTATGGGCAACGGGTCGATTTTTTTTGAAAAATGACCGCGGAATCACGAAGCCGCCACTTCTTTTAGGCGAGCTTGTCTGCCTCGGCGAGGCAGACCCACAAGGAAAAGGCAGCTCTGGTTGGGATGTTCTACAAGACCAACCTTTTCAACTCTGGCATCCCCAACGTTGCTAATGTCGGCGCTTCTTTATCTAGCAATTCCTTGCCGGCGAATACAATAGGAGGGGCCTGCGTGACGTTCCCAACTAAATGCCGCTTTACAGCATTTTGAATATCTTCCTTCGTGGCGCCTAAAATGCGATCGCGAAACTTTTGGCGTATTTCAGGAGTCTTGCCTGCGCGCCACCATCCGTATCCGACGCCAGACCGACTGCCAGGAGCTACTGGTGAATCTGCATCCTGGATAATCTCTAATTTGGCCTCTTCAAGATCATCATCATCAAAATCGCCTTCAGCGATGGCTTTTACGGCCTCTTCAAATGCGTTGAAGGTCGCCGCAATATTGGGATCGCGGTAGGAATAGAAATAGAAATGGCCATACATCGTATTATTGCCAGCGCCACTTCCATACGCGCCGCCCTCCTCACGAATCTTTTGATGCAACACGGTGTTGTCTAGAATATTCCCTGCTAAGCTTAGGTATGCTGCGTCGGGTTCTAGATAGGTGGGTGTGGCAAAAGTTTTACCATTAAAGGAAACAGCGGAGGAAATTACGCATGCCTGCGGTTCAACGCTTCGCACCTCATACTTTGGCTTCCAAGGTTGCATTTGATGTTTGCCAAGACTAGCTAGACCATAGAACTTTTCAGCCGCAAGCTTTTGGTAGTATTCTTCGTCACAGGAAATGATCAGGTGTGCATCGCTGCGATCTAACAACTGCTCGCGTAAGCTCATTAACTTTTTGGTAAGTTCTGGCAAGCGGGCTGGGAGATTTTTCACCAAATCGCGAATCATTTGATAATACTCAAGTCCGAACCATGCGTAATGAATGCGAGCGGATACATCGAGATAACTGGCCGAAAGGCTTAGTGCATAGCGCATCGCATGGTTATTAAAAGAGGCTTCTAAACCTGTGTAGTGCTTTTGAAGAATCTCTGTAATACGCTCGGCATCGGTGAAATCGACAGCGGTAATCATATCATGCATGAGTGAGAAGAGTTGTTCTCCCTTGCGATAAAGCGCTTTTCCTTTGACTACAAAGGAAGGTGTGCATTCCTTAGGTCGATCGATATGTGGATTTAGGCTTAATGAGGTGCCCACACCGCCAGTATTTTCATGCATGAATTCCAAGACTTCGCGGTAATTGCGGTTGCCGCAAGCGACTTGTGACATCAGATTACCGAAGAGTCTTACATAAGGAAGGTCAGCCTCGACAATTTCCGACATGTTGAAGGTCATTTCCGCGTAGACAATCCCATTCGTAAAGCATGAGTGACGGAAAGTTGTGATATTTCCAATCTTTTCAATGATGATGGGAAAATCGCGTACATTTTTAGGAACATCATCTAAAGTGAGTTTTGGAAGGCAGTCGATGTCCTGATCTTCTTGATTTTTTTGGAATTTATACAGAGCTTTGGCTTGATCCACGAGTTTTTGGGTGTCTTCTGGAGTCAGTGAATCTTTGATGGCTGCTAGTGTGGCGCGCTCTTCAGCGTCTTCTCGACGTGTCAGATCTTTGTCAGGAGTCATCACCACGGTCACGCGATGTGTGTTATTGATCAGATGTTTCTCAATGAGTTTGGAGAGATATTGAGGATCTTCTTTGATCAATTGACGTAAGCGTGCAAATAGGGAATGAATGAGCAGACCATGCTCGGCGCTGCCTGCATGCTGTTTTAAGAGGGCTGAACGCCAGAACAGATTTAAGCCGAAGGGACTGCTATCACCAGTAATTTCACTGCGATAGAGCTCCATTTGGTGCATGGCACTGTCTACAAGTTTTTCAGGAATGCCTTCTTTTGCGATGCGTTTAAGCTCGTCTAAAATAAATTTTTCGATGGCATCGGCATTGGATGCCTCGCAGCCCCGTAGTGTAATGGTGAACGGTACTTCGCTGATTTCATCTTCTAAACTTGAACCAGCCTGTTTGCATAGACCGGACTTAAGTAGCGCTAAACGCAAGGGGGAGGCATCGGTATCCATTAGGGCGCTGTCGATTACCTCTAGTGCCAACACCTCATCTAAATCTAGTATGTGGCAAGTGAGCCATCCCAACGTCACATAAGCTTTGTCGCTATCGTCGACATCAGGACCTGCGGGATAAGTTCCCGAGCGTTTTATCGGCTGTGTATAACGCGGTTGGCGAGGAATAGGGGGTAATGGCTCGGCACCTTTAGCCTTATCCAACGTTTTATCAGCGATAAAGTCTAGATGATCTGTGAGCGGAAGATTGCCATAGAAATAAAATAGGCAGCGAGTGGGATGGTAATACGTATCGTAAAAGGTTTTAAACTCCTCGTAGGTAAGCTGAGGAATAACTTTAGGGTCTCCGCCGCTATTGAATCCGTATGTAAGGTCAGGGCACAGTGCTTCACTAAGAATATCGTCTAAACGAGCTGAAGGAGATGCTAAAACACCCTTCATTTCATTGTAGACAATGCCTTTATACTCTAGAGGTGTTGTGGGATCTTCGGGTTTAGCGAACTCAAGTCGGCAGCCCTCTTGCTTAAAGCTCAGCTCCTCGATTTTCGGTGCAAAAACCGCATCAAGATAGACTTCTAATAGGTTGTAGAAGTCCTTTGGTACTTGTGAGGCAGCAGGGTAGCAAGTAAAGTCGGCACCGGTCATGGCATTCATGAAGGTGTTTAAGCTGCGGCGTGTCATCGCGAAGAAGGGGTCTTTAATTGGATATTTCTCAGATCCGCAGAGCACTGTGTGTTCAAGAATGTGGGCAACACCATTGGAACTCGTAGGCGTTGTTCTAAAAGATAGGCAAAAGAGGTTTTCCGGGTCGTCATTGGCGAGATGCAAAACGTGTGCACCAGTGGGCTCATGGACTAGCTCTCGAAGGGTGCATCGAATTTCAGGAATTTCTTTTAGATATGTGAGTCGAAAGTTTCGATAGGTGTCGCCGTGCTTTGTGAGTTCTTGTTCTTGAGTCTTCATAATCCCTGCCTTTGCTATGTAGTGAAATAGTCTAACTGTTTGTTAGATTTATTTCACTACACTCAAAGACCCGACGCAAGTAGCTACAGGGCTTGACCAATAAAGGAGTGTTGTACAGAATCACGGCCGAATTCACTAGATACGAGCTATTATGAAAAAGATACCTCTGCTTCCAAACGTGATCACAGCCTTTGGCTTAAGTTGCGGGCTTTTTGTGATCTTTCGCGCTTCGATGATGCCGGCTGGGACGGCGACTTATCACGACTTTGTGGCGTTAGTAATGATTTTATTATTGGCGGCTTTCGCAGATGTTCTGGATGGAGCTGTGGCACGAGCTTTGAAGGTTCAGAGTGCCTTTGGTGGATTGTTTGATTCACTTGCCGATGCCATCAGTTTTGGTGTAGCGCCTTCGGTATTGATATTAAAAAGTTTGTCGATTTCGGCTGGAACGGAGTTGTCCTATCTTATTACCACAGCCGCCATGGTCTTTTCGGTTTGTGGAGTCTTGCGTTTAGTACGTTTTAGCGTGGCCATCTATGAAGATACAGTTGTCGAGGATCTGCCGGGAACTAAAAAGAATTTCATTGGTTTGCCTATTCCAGCCGCCGCTGCGGCTGCGATTTCATCGAATTTGTTTTTGGTTTCTCCGGACTTTGAAAGCTTGATTCACCTCAGTCGCGAAGGGCGTGCCTTTTTGATGTTTGGTGTATTGATTGGTCTTGGCTATTTAATGGTCAGCCGCTGGCGGTTTCCAGCTTTCAATGCTTTACGGGTGCGGGTTTCTTCGTTTCAGATCGTGTTTCCCACAGCGATGAGTGCGGTCTTTATTTTCTATGGGGTGTTATATCACTTCGCAACGGCTTTGCTGATTATTTCTTGGGCTTATGTCTTGGTATCGTTTAGCCTTTCTATGACGCGCTATTTTATGGGTGCTAGAGCGCAGACTCTTGCTGGATTCGAACCAGAGCCAGAGCCTCCAGAAGACTTTGAGGACGAGCATTAGATAGCCTGAAGACCTTACGCATTCGCGGCTACATGGCGTACTTACTCTCGTGGCTAGGGCCATAGACCACCCTGACGCTGAATAGAGCCACAAACCACATGAGCACCGCGGCAAGGATGGTATCGCTAAGAAAATGCCCTCCCTGCGCAATACGTGTCATCGCCAGTAAAACGCCAAGCCCTACAGCAAAAATCACACTTCCCCAACAAAGGGTGTCATAGCCTTCTCGCCGAGCAACCAATGCGAGCACGAGGAAAAAAAAGCCCATGGTGACGTGACCACTGGGAAAGGATTTGTGATTATCGTCAGATTCGATGAAACTTGGTTTATAGAACGGCTGAAAGGCTTCTTTACCACCAAATTGTTCGATCTGTCGTGGACGAGGGCGTCCCCAATGATCCTTCAAAACTACGTTAACGAGAAGGCCAGGCCCAAGAATAAAAGCTAAGGCAATCGCTGCAGCTGGCATACGCCATCGGCGCCACCGTTCTAGGACATAGCTGCCGCACCAAACGATGATGGATAGGGCCCCTAAAGCTAGACCTGGGAGCTCACCTACTTTGTAGATGTATTGATCTAGCGTGCTTGGAGTGAAGTGATCTTCGTGAAAGAAGTAGGAACTGACAGATAGGTCCCATGCTGCGGAATACGGGGTATACAAAACGACCGCTAAAAGCGGAAAAAGCCAATACCAATGGCGCGCCATTGCTGCTCCTTTATTGATTTCTTCTTATAAACCGCATTCTAACGAAGAGGTGCTTTTCCGTGAACGACGCAACTGCTGCGGCGAAATAGATAGTTCTCCAGATCTTTTAGCGGCTAGCTGTCCGCAGGCGGCACTGACGTCTTGCCCTCGGCTATAGCGAATAGGGGCTGGGATTGAGCGATCGCTTAGATATTGCTGAAACGATTGAATGCGTTGCTGTTCCGACGTGGTTAGGGTACTGCCAGGAAAGTGGTTCATGGGAATCAAATTAACCTTAGCTTTCATGCCATGGAGGAACTTTACGAGTCTTTTAGCGTCTAATATAGAATCGTTTTCGTTTTGAATCATGACATATTCAAAGGTGATACCGTAACGCGGCGGAGCGGGATACTCCATCAGAACTTTTTTTAACTCTTCCAAGGGATAGCGTCGATTGATGGGCATTAAACTACCGCGTCGTTCGTTATCAGCCGAATGGAGGCTAATTGCGAGTCGTACGGGTAGATCCTGCGCGAGTCGACGAATTTCCGGGACGAGACCCGAGGTGGAAATGGTAACTTTATGCTTTGACAATCCAAAGAATTGAGGGTCGATCATCATTCTACAGGCTTTGACGACTTCATCGTAATTATCCAGGGGCTCGCCCATTCCCATAAAGACGATATTAGTGATTTGACGTGAATCTCCCATCAGATGCAGGCGTTGGTTTCCGATGATGATTTGGCAAAGAATTTCTCCGCTGGAAAGATTGCGTTTAAAGCCTATTTTACCTGTTTGGCAGAAAGTACAGCCCATTTTGCATCCCACTTGGCTGCTGACGCATAATGTGACGCGCTTTTCGGAGGGCATGACCACTGCCTCGGTAAGCAGATCGTCGTGGGTGACTAAGAGCAGTTTTTCGCTTCCATCAATAGATTTTAGGCCTTGATCAATGGTGTATGAGGTCCAACGAAAGTTTTCTGTGAGTTGTTGGCGCAAAGCAAGTGAAAGATTGGAAAACTGTTGTGGGTCAGTGACTTGCTTGTTGAATAACCAGTTAAGAATTTGTTTGGCTACAAAGGTTGGAGTTCCTTGAATCTTTAGCCAGTCTTTCCACTGCTGCTCAGAGAAATCAAGAGCAAAAGGTTTTTCCATGTGTTACTCCAGATTGAGAATGATATAGCCACGGAAATGGTTACTCTCATCCGAGTAGGTGTGCATTCCTGAGAAAAGCTTATCAAAAGGAACCCAATGGGGACCATTGGTCCAGCCTTCTAGCTCTTCAAGTTCTCGATCGACATCCATGACCAGAACGCAATTTGTTTCAGGATTGTAAGTTCCCAGGGGGCTGAAATGACCCATGTGATAATCAACGGGAAGGGTATGATAAATGTCAAAATTTGCAATGACGAAGCATGTAGAGGAGTTTACGTGATCAAGAAGTTGCCTAAACTCGTCTTTCTGACCTGCGGTGGTGACATGAACCGTCTCGACACTTGAATAAGGGAGGGAAAAAGCATCAAGTGTCATTTCTAGATAATGACCGAGTTGGTCCAAACCGATACCATCGCCATCTTGGGCAACGGCTTTGTTCCATTCTGGAATGGAAACGGTCGCTAAGATTTCTTCCTCGGTATAGAAAGTTGTGCAGCCCTGAAAATCGAGCATTGCGTTCACTACCATGGTAACGGAGGCGGCGCTGCAGGATGCATCGGTATGTTGGATCGCAAAATGGTGTTCGAGGAGTTCGTGGTGACTTGTGGTGAATGGAGCAATAGCGAGCGATGCTATAAGGGCGAGATGAAACATTATATGTCATTATGTTCGTTAGGTTTAAACCAATAATTTTACGTCAAAATGCTGTTAAAATCAACATAAATGGAAAGAGTAACGAAAAAGGAAGTGCCTCCATCTGAAGACCCTGATTGCTACCAAAACTTGCCGCACAAGTCATTGAATTTGAATTCAGGGTCTGAGGCACTCCCAAAGCTAAGCGGACAAGGGCTAAATTAGCCAAACATATAGATCACTTTGTCGATATGCTGATCAATGGTCCAGTCCCATGCTATCTGATGTTCTGCGCAAAACTCGCGAATTTTGGCCTTAATCTGGGGCATTGCGATCTCCCAAAATTTGTCACGCGTAGGGTGATCAGCCTCGTGACCGAGCGAGATTGAATTGATAATAGCCGCTGCCAAGGAGCCGGCGCATAGTTGACACTCTCGCTGGTAACGGTCGTTACCGTACCTTTCAAGGGCTATTTCGATCAGCTTGTCATAGCTACTCTTTTTGGTTAGGTAAAGATCGTCAATGGTTTTTGTGATGGCTTCATAGAGCTCTTGCGTAGAGGTGGCAGAATTTACGATCTCATCTAACAAAGAGGGGATAATTTCATTGGGGTTTTCTACATTATATTTTCCAGCGTCGGCATTTGAAAATAAACTAATTGCTGTGAAGCAGCACATGATAAAAATGGACAGTTGTTTCATCTTAAATATCCTTATTTTGATTTGCATATAGTTGATCTTAAATAGGATATAACCTTTCGATATCTTTGTCGATTATCAATTATTTATTTAAAAATTGAGTGTGGTATCATTTTTATAAGAGGCGAGTGGGTGTATGACCTCGGCAGAGGAAATTTTATCTAAAATGGAAAAAGCTCTAGATGACCTTTTGGCGAATGCTCGCCAAATTGTCGAGGTCTCTCTACGCCCATTTTCTCAGTCAGATTTGCAATCCCTGCAGCAGCGCCAGCAGGAGCTCTCTCAACAGCTTCAAGAGCTAGATACGCGTCTCAACCAAGAGTATCCCAATGCAGCTTCTGAGAGCAATTTTGCTGCTGTCCAACACATGGAAGAGGGTTTGCAGGAATTTCAAAAGTTAAATAATGTGTTTATGGATAATATGCGAAAGCAGCATACCATTATTCAATTCGAACAAGAGAAAGCACATTCATCCCATCCAGACGGTAGCCTTCCCGCAGTAAACTCCGAGTCCGATCATTAGGGCGCCTAAGGTGTAACACGCTTCAACGTCAAGCCAGCCGAAATAGGGTAGAGAAACAGATACCAAGCCTAGGACGATAAGAACGCATGCAAGCCAGATAAGACGCTTGCTAGTCGTTGAACGCTCATTCATCGGGATCCTCCTCAAAATCATCTATGTGATGTCCTACCGCAGCAAGGCTGGGAATTTCTTGCTCTCCATCACCTGGAGCGGCATGAAGCACTCGGCGTCCCTTGCCATTTTCGTTTGGACTGATGATCTCATTGTTCTCAAGTTGATCAATGAGGCTAGCGGCGCGAGCATAACCAATCTTAAGCTTGCGCTGGAGAAAGGTTGTGGATGCATTCTGGCTTTTAATGACGAGTTCTCTGGCTTGGCTATAGAGACTGTCGATTTTATCGCCATCATCACTCTCACCGTTTAGGTCATCAAGAGAGTTCATGTTATCAAAAGACGCGATGGCATAATTGGGAGGTGCTTGCTCACAGACGAAGTCGACTACGCGGCGGATATCTTCATCCCGTATGAAGGCGCCTTGCGCACGAATGAGCTGCGAGCTGCCTGGAGGTAGGAAGAGCATGTCACCATTACCAAGCAGTGATTCTGCACCCGTTTCATCCAAAATGATCTGGCTGTTCACGCGGCTGGCTACTTTGAAAGAGATGCGCGTGGGGAAGTTAGCTTTGATTAGGCCAGTGATTACTTCACGTGAAGGTCGTTGCGTGGCTAAAATAAGGTGAATACCCACCGCACGGGCCATCTGAGCGATGCGAGCGATGGGTGTTTCAATGTCGTGGCTGGAGACCATCATCAGATCTGCCAATTCGTCAATGATTGCCACGATGTAAAACATTTTATCAGGGACTTCACGATCCAGCGAGGCCTCAAAATCCTTATCGATTTTGCGGGTATTGAAGCCATCGATGTTACGTACTCCAAACAGTTTGAGGAGTTCGTAGCGGTTTTCCATTTCCTTCACAAGCCATTGCAGGGCTGTGCAAGCACCACCAGGTTCGGTAATAACCGGTGCTAGCATGTGCGGAAGGCGTGTGTAAGGGGTAAGTTCTACCTTTTTGGGGTCTACCATCAACAGACGGATTTGATCGGGGCGTGCATTAAACACTATCGACATGACGATGGTATTGATACAAACGGACTTCCCAGAGCCTGTGGCGCCGGCGATGATGCAGTGCGGCATTTTAGCTAAATCGCTGATGACATAATCGCCGTTAACGGCTTTTCCAAGTAAAACGGGTACGCGGCTTTTCTGTTTTGAGCTCTGATATTGGAGGAGCATTTCCTTAAAGCCAACCTCTTGTGGCTTGGGATTAGGAACTTCTATTCCAACAGCTGCCTTGCCTGGTATGGGCGCGATAATACGGATGGAGCGCGCTTCCATGTTAAGTGCGATATCATTCTCAAGAGCTTTGATCTTTTGGACCTTAACACCAATGGCGGGATGTACTTCAAACGATACGATACTGGGACCGCAGTTGATTTGTCCCACTTTGGCTTCAATCCCAAAGCTATGTAGTGTTTCTTCTAAAACCTCTGCTTGACGTCGTAAATCCGCCCGAAGAGAGGATTGGTCTACTGTTTTAGCGTCAGTGATGAGGTCCAGGGGGGGTAAACGATAACCTTCGTAATCGCCGTTGTGAACTTTTTGGGCCATCAGGGCTAATTCACGTTTGGATGGCTGTATGACCTTTTCTTTTTTAGCGGGTTTTAGGCCTTCAGATATGGCGCCGGAAACGGGTATCTCGGTTTGATCAGTGCTTTTTTGCTTATGTGAAAGCGATGGACGCGTTTGCGGGTCTTTATCAGGACGAATTGCCAACATGTCGGGTTTGGCGGTTTCTGCTTTTGCTGCAACCGATGATAATTGCAACTTTACATAGCGCCAGAGGCTGTCACTCGAGGTTGTTGATTCTTCACGGCTAGGCCACAGCTTTTTTAGCAACGGTCCCAGTTGCAGATGCGTTAAGGCTAAAAAGCTAGCCAGCAGCGTACTCGAGAACACAACGGCGATGCCTGCTGTATTAAGGATGCGCTTCAGACTGAACGCTGGTAAGTCAGTATAGAGGTAATAAAGCGGGGTGCCCCCTAGGTGTAGCTGAATTCCGCGCGGAGCGTGAGGGCTATGCAATATTTCCTTTAGCCAGAAGGCGGAGGTAGGGCTAAGGTCTTCGACTAAATTGAGTAGAATTCCAGCAGAGATAATTCCTAGCAAAAGCCATCCAGATGTGCGGGCCAAATTTTCCAGAGACTTCCCTAGCAGGAGGCACATGCCGATCCATCCACAGTAGCCAGCGACTAGGTAGCTGCCGATCCCAAAAATATAGTACATGAAGGCGCCCAAAACATAGCCAAGTAGTCCGAGCCAATTACTGGAAGCGTGACCAAGACTAAAGCTGTGCAGGCTAAGTAGTTGCAAGATGGCTGTTGTGACAACCAGTAATCCTAGTAGCTCGTGATGGGGTCTTTTGTCGGAAGTATTAAGGGATTTCCCTTTTCCTGGTTCCCTGCCCATTACTCCACCCCGAAAGAAGAAAGAAGGGCGATCGACGGGATTCGAACCCGCGACATTTGGAACCACAATCCAACGCTCTAACCAACTGAGCTACGACCGCCATGAACCCTAATTTTGTACTCAAACTCCAGTTTTACGTCAACTCTCAATTTCCTATCGATGATAAGTAATGTTTTTTAAATAAATAATTATAATATAATAATTAATATCAAGTAATGGAGGGTTATGGATAATCTAAATAATTCCTTTAGTTCTAATACTGATAGTTATAATCAACAGCCACCTTCAGTGCCTTCCAAAATGATGGGTGAGAATGTTCCCGTTGTTGAGCATCTTCCTGTTATTGAAGATCTGCCGCCTGTTGAGTCTTTAGATTTTTTGCTTGGGCCCGATTTGGCAGTAGCAGCTTTACCCCCGGGTACACAGGAAGTCGCGGCATTTTCTGCTCGTTTAAATAGTGACGTAAAGTTATTTCAGTCAGTTTTTGAACCAGTCATGGAGAACGCCACCGCAGATATATCACGCGATACTATTGCGACCATTTCAGATACGTTTGATGGGTTTGGTACTATTTCGTCAATAGCAACAGCAGCACATATGGTGAATATTAATGATCAAGTTAGTGGTGCGCTATCGACTGCCTCTAATATCGGAGTCGCGGGTTCACTGGGCATTATGGTTGGGCTTGAAATATTGGTTAGCCTCCAAGAAGTGGAAAAGTATAAGGGGTTGCGACAAGAACTTGCTGAACTACAAGGGCAATTAGCTACAACCACGGACCCTAAGACTGCTGAATGGTTAACGAAACGCATAGTTGCTGTAGAAGACAACTGTAAAGAGGTGGTGAACGGGGCGATCCTTCAAGGACTTAGAGCTGCGATATCGACCTCGGGTACAAGCGCTAATCTTCTTTCAAGTGGTGCTGGTGCTATGGGATTTACACAGGCGTCTACAGCTTTATCAATTGCAGGTGGCTCTTTAGGAGTTGCTGGTGCGGCTGTTGCGGTAGTGTATTCTGGGCATAGCATGTATGCTGAAATCAATACTTTGAAGGAAATTAACGAAGAAATGCAGACTCTTGTATCGAAACTTTCGGACAAGTCATTGGACCCCTCTGTGGTGCAGATAATAGAGTTAAGATTGAATCGTTTAGAGCAACAAAAGCACGATGCTATGGTGAGCATTGTACAAAATGGAGTGACTGTAGGGCTTGCAATTACGGGAGGAACTGCTACAGCGATAACTCTTGGTGCCGCTATCGCAGGAGCGACTTTAGGAGGTGCAGCTACTGTGTCGGTAGCTTCGTTGGGAATTGGTACTGCGGCAATTGGAGGAATGATCTTTGTG
Organism: uncultured bacterium; assembly: GCA_964436955.1. Taxonomy (GTDB): domain Bacteria; phylum Chlamydiota; class Chlamydiia; order Chlamydiales; family JAJFMA01; genus CAMFKD01. The sequence goes on from CAYTFC010000006.1 coordinate 61,596, forward strand.
GGGGGATTGGGATATGCCGCCTATAAAAACAGAAAATTTCTAGAGATATCCGGAAAACAGGCAGTGGTTAGCCTTGAAAAAAGGAACTTAAAGGTCAAAGAGAAATCTAAGATTAAATCCAAAACCAAGATGGAGAAATTGATTCGAAGAAACGAAGTGGAAATTAGCAATAGCTCCAAACTACTAGCGACTCGCCGTGCAGGTTTGCAGACCGCTTTGAATAACGTTGAAGTGAGGATAACTGAATTAAGTGAGAGAATGGATCCTAACTTGCCCCAACAACTTCAACCGCTATTTCATAGGAGAAACGAACTGCAATTAAAATTGAAGGCGTTAGAGGGGCGAGGTATTCGTGAGATAGGAGAAACGGTGGACCAACATTCAAAGCTAACCACTAACATCAATTCTAGTTCCAGGCAGATCCAATCTATTCGGAAACAGACAAAACAGTTAAAAAATAAGCAGCAGAAGCTAGCAGTGGACAAGCAAATAAATGCTCTTGCAAAACAGTTTTCCAGTGTGCCGGAGAATGAAGTGCGTTCGATTGCCACAAATTTATATGCGACATTCACAACTCAACCCAAGAGTAAACTTGCTGTAAAAGAGTATTTAGACGAACAAAGAATGCTTCCACCGGACTTTGACAAAGAACCAGTTGCTAGCGTCTTTCAATACCTAATCAAGGCGGTATAGGGGTTTGCACGCATTCTAGATATTGCTGTGGTGCCGACCATAGACAACATAAACTGAAAGACCAATCAATAGCCATACAAACAAACGTAGCCAGTTTGTCCAATCTAGCGAGAACATCATTAGCAGGCATGTGAGAATGCCTAGCATGGGAACTGTAGGTACCCAGGGGGTGCGAAATTGACGCGGAAACTCTGGGTGACTTCTTCGCAATACCAGCACAGCAGCACAGACAATGACAAAAGCTAGTAGTGTGCCGATGCTAGTCATTTCTCCAACCCACTTTAGTGGAGCAAAAGCGCCAAAAAGAGCTACAAAACCCATTAAGATAAGATTGGAGCGCCATGGCGTGTGATACTTCGGATGCAAATCGGAAAATATTTTGGGTAGAAGTCCATCTTTAGACATAGCAAAAAGGATTCTGGATTGGCCCAGCAACATCACCAATATCACAGAGGTGAATCCTGCTAAAATGGCGAGCTTTACAAGGTCATTGAGCCATGCATAGGGTGTTTTATCGATAGCCAGCGCAACAGGCGCTGCGACATCGAGATCTTTATAATTCACTAGGCCTGTCATGACTATGGCGAATAGCATATAAAGGACTGTGCATACGGCTAGGGATCCCATGATGCCAATGGGCATATTGCGTTGCGGATTTTTGGTTTCTTGTGCAGCCGTGGATACAGCGTCGAATCCAATGTAGGCAAAAAATACTACTCCAGCCGCATGAAGAATACCACTCCAACCAAACTCTCCGAATGTTCCCGTATTTTCAGGAATAAATGGATGGTAGTTGTCGGGGTTAATGTAGCTAGCACCCAATCCAATAAAGACGATGACTACCGAAACCTTAAGAACTACCACGATCGCATTGAAGAAAGCCGATTGTTTGATTCCCATGATCAAAACACAAGATAATACGGCCACTACTAAAACAGCAGGGACGTTGACGTATCCGAAAACCGTGGAGCCGTCAGGTAGATGCACCGGCTGCCATGGTGATGCTAGCCACTGCGTTGGAGGGTAGATTCCTAAATCATGCAGCAAAGACACCAGATAGGCTGACCAACTGATGGAAACCGTGGCCGCACCGACGGCATATTCTAGAATCAAGTCCCAGCCGATGATCCAAGCCATTAATTCGCCCATGGTCGCGTAAGCATAGGTATAGGCGCTTCCGGAAATCGGAATCATGGTAGCCATTTCGCTATAGCACAAGCCAGCGAAAGCTGAGCCAAGGGCTGCAATAGCGAAAGAGATAATGATGGCTGGTCCGGCACTTTCGGCAGCAGCTATGCCCGTAATAGAGAATAGACCCGCGCCGATGATTGCGCCGATGCCGAGTAGGATAAGCTGCAGGGGACCGAGTGTGCGTCTCAGTTTTTGAGGAGACTCGATTTCATTGATTTGCAGCTGCTCTAGGCTTTTTCTTGTCCACATTCCCATGGCTGACTTCTACCACCAAGGCAAATACGCTGCAAGGCTTAACGGAGTTGACTATCGTTCTCTAGGCGTGTATGACAATTCTTTTGGGAGGACGCAAATGATACATCGTATTCTATTAGCCCTACTCTACGTCACGATAGCATCGTTCATATTCACCATTTTTTCAACAGATCCAGGGGTGAATGTGGATTCGCGCAACAACATGCCAGCGTTGCTCTCTGGCGATGCGCACCGCCCTTTTGCGTACCGACCTCTGATGCCACAAGTCATTCATCGATTAGCTGCAATCCTTCCTGATTCCATGTGGAATACTTTTGTACATTACCGCTGGCAGCAGGAGGTTGATCATGAGCTTTATCGCGCCGATATAGACAAAACCTATGTAAAAGAATGGTACCTTTTTAAGTGGATAACGATTCTTTGTTTTACCGCATTCGGCGCCTGTATATTTATGCTGATCAGAGAGTTCTATCAGCTTTCGCTTACAGAATCGCACTTTTTAGCACTCTTAGGAATCGCCTTTTTACCACTGTTCTTTGGGCCCGCAAATTTGCTCTATGATCCCACTACTTTGTTATTCTTTCCTTTGGCGTTTATATGCGCTTATCGCAAGCAATTTGGGTGGTACTACCTTGTGTTCATTCTTGCAGCGTTCAATAAGGAACTATCGATTTTGCTTATTCCTGCTTTTGCAGTTATTTGCTGGAAAGAGATATCTAGAAAGCACCTTGCGATGCACCTAATCACTCAATGTGCTTTATTTGGCGCGATTGCGTTAGGGATTCGTTATTATTATTCAGACAATTTGGGAGAGCCCTTTGAACACAAATTTTTCCCCAATATTATTTTCTTAACAACACCATCGATTTTTTTGGCGGAATTTATTTTGAAGGTGTTGGTTTTAGGATATTTAGTGTTTCAAGGGTGGCGTGAAAAGAACCTGCTGTTAAGACGGTCATTTTTGGTGATTTTCGTTCCGCTTGTAATTTTGATGTCCTTTGCAGCGCGTATTTCGGAATTGCGTGATTTGTACGAGATAGTGTTTTTGGTCTACTTATTGAGCATTCCAACTCTAAGAGAAGAACTTTCAGGCGGGCGACGTACCCATTAGGGTGGCGCGGTTTGTCCCCAGACCGCTAGATGAGTAAGCCCCTCCATAAAATCTAGAAGTGAAACTTTTGAAATAGTGTTTTCTTCAATATTCAAGGTGAACATTGTCTGTAACTCGCTCTAGCTCTGGCTCACTCATTTACCCGATCTATCTTGTCTGGCAACTTGCCAAGGGCAGGCCCTTAGGCTAAGACCCTGATTGCTACCAAAACTTGCCGCACAAGTCATTGAATTTGAATTC
>CAYTFC010000007.1:0-63472 GCA_964436955.1 uncultured bacterium
TCTGATATATCGTTACGAGCGCTAGATGAAGTTTTGGTAGCAATCAGGGTCTAAGCGTCTCTGGGTGTTGATCCCCACTAATCATCCCAATAACATCCTCATCATGCCCGCGCCCACATCCATTACCCATAAGTTAATTGTTCTCGCTCCCTATCCTTCTCTGCGTTAAAAATTATTCAAACCAAAATCATGCAAAAACAGTGTGTATTTTTTTTGAACGCAGAGGCGGAGAGACGGGGAGACGCAGAGGAGGACGAGGAATATATAAAATTTAAGACTTATGGATAATAGAATGCACGCCCATGCCAAAATTAGCTTAAAACCCGACTTGCTACCTACATCCTAGCTCCGGCTCACCCCTTTATTCGAAATATTATGGCTGGTAATGAAGCCAAGCCTGTCCTTGGCAAGTTACCAGACAAGATAGATCGGGTGAATGAGTGAGCCAGAGCTAGAGCGAGTTACAAACAATATTCACCGAGAAAATTGAAAAAAAACACTATTTCAAAAGTTTTACCTCTAGTTTGTCGCGCTAGAACAGGCCTATTCTTCCCAATTGAAAAGTCGCGCCACTCGGCCAAGTCTCGACTTGGCCTTCGATGCGCAACGTTTCACTACGAAAGAACGGCTGTGTTCAAGCACGATGTAGGTGGCAAGTCGGGTTTAAACGCGTATAGGCGCGGTCACGATGAAGATGTTATTGGGATGAGGGGATCGGGGTCCCGATTACTGGCGCTGCTGCTTCTCAGCATGGCGCTGCTCCTGCCCCAAACGACCAAGTTCATACCCATCATAATCAACGAACTTAAAGAATCGCTCGAACGCCGGCACTGCATTGCAAACCAGCTTTGCCATTTCTTGCGCAAGGTGTCGATAAGTGGGATGTCCGGCTGACTGAGATCGTAGCTCACACATCCACTGCAAAGCCCGCAGGTTAATGTGGAAATACCAACGGATGTTATACGCCATTGGCACCGCATACTGCGCTTCATCAGGAAGCTCTGTTGCAATAGCATCATACACTTCTTTGGCTCGACAGAGGGCTTCATAATAGTCAGACTCAATCTCCGTGCCTATAATCTCTTGTGGCACCCAGAAGCCATAATTGCAAGTCAAGCGCTGACGCTCTTGCGTTAGCATGCGGTGACGATGCAAATCTCGGTAAACACCAAAGTCAGCCAAAATTTCGAACGTAAACTCAGCGTGCTCAAGGGCGCGCGGTGACTTGTGCCTGCGATTGTCTCGGGAGCTACATGCCGCATCTAGGATAGTGGCAAGCTCTTCTTCCGTGAGATTCTTGCAATGTGCGCGTAAGTCACCCAAGCTCTTATGAGATTCGGCAAATAATAAGGCCGCCGCCACCTTACACACAGCATTGGAATCGTGATCAATGAGCTGCACGCCAACATGCGGGGCGGAAGATGTGAATTCAGTATTTTGCTCGGTCAATAATTTGAGTTGAGCAGAAGTAGCCTCAACATATTGCTCGTAACTTTGGTGCGTGCGATGCGCAGGATCCGATCGTCTAACAAAAGATGGAATGACAAGCGAAAGTTCTTCATGAGCACGCTTACCGATGTCTTGCAGCTCCGCTAAATCATCGCAATGCAGTTTGTGCAGCAGCGATTCATAAAAACGTCCATTGCCAAACATTCCCATATTGGTAAGGGTGGACGCTGGTAGTAGGCCACGCAAGCAGTCCAAAACCTTCGCACGAAGTGCGGAGTTATAGGCGACCTTAGAGATCTCTGCTTCCTTAGGAAAGCGAGCTTCCATAATCGCAGTCATGGGAGGAATGAGCTTGCTGTACGTTTCAAACAGCATGTTGCATGTTTGCTCATATATATCTCTGAAGGCAGATGTCATCAGGATAGGCTCGCGGTAGAAGAGATACTCGCCCTTCACCTTTTGGTCAAAATAGATATAACGTGTCGACTTTTCCAAAGGAGAGCCACCAATACGAGCATCTTCGATGATCTTCGCAGCCAGCATGGAAACATTTTCAATAGCCAAATGCGCGCCACCGAGCTCACCGATCGAATCGTCACCATAACCGTCTAATATACGATCATAGAAATTCTGGGCCTTTTGAATGGCTAAGACTTGCGCTTCGGAATTCTCATTGCCTTCAATAAAAGGTCCCGCAATCGCCTCAAAACCTGTTTCATCGTTATTGGTGATGAACTCCTTGAGAAGCAAGGCCCGCAACCCTAAATTCGAGCGCGAATAGCGCGAGAAAAGTGCCCCTTTGATAACCTCTGGCAAGTTCCGCAAAGCGAAGATATGCCCGCGGGTATTGGTCACAAAGCGTTCTAGGGTCTTAATTTGGCTTTCAGTAAATTCTTCATAATCGTCAAGCATGGGCCGTCTGATTTCCTAGTCTTAAGTCGTTTTTTTGGAAGAGTACCAGAAAGGGTGCCATAGACGCTAGGTGCTTTCAAGCAAAAAAAGAAAAATACGCATTGTGAATAACCTGCCATCGCACGGATTGATTGGCACTTTCTCTAGCAAATTCAAGAAGTTCCTCAGCACTTTTGCGACTGATATGTTCAATCTCAGAATCTGTCAGTCGGTAAATCACTGCGTCCGCAAATTGTGAGTTTTTTAGCGTATCACATAGTTTCTTACGACAAGACTTAAAGGTGCGATGACGCCACACTAAACGAATGAGCAAGTAGCAAATGTATGCCAACGGCAAGAGCTTCCAAGTTTGAGCAGAAATAAGGGTTTGTGGACTTCCTTGGGTCATTGCTACAAGATCTACGGCTAGACAAAGCAAAAATAATCCCATGAGAATCAGGGTTTCGTACGAATTTTGGAAAAGGGGTCCGAAAAAGCGACGAAACGTTGAGGGGGATGAGCGATAGGCCAGGATTTCTTCGTAACGTGGCTCTTGATATGCCATGCGTCCAACGTGACTATATTCATGCGCCATGAGTTCATCGCGGCGGTATCCGAGGAAGCAATCTTGCCGAGCAAAATTTCGTCGCAATTGCAGAACTGCCAGTGGAGGACTTTCACGTTTCATTTGAAAGATCCACGCGCAACCGCCGTGCCAAGGCATAAGTTGACGATTGCTGAAGAAAATAGGTACCCAGCTGGGCTTAATATCATAGAGAGTTTGTGTGGTGGAAAACGCCTCCTGTTCGACAAGTTCGGAGCCAAGCTCATCTTGCACGAATGGGGTGTTGTCTTTGAGTTCAGTAATAATCGTTTGTTTGAGCCGCAAACAGCGATTGGCGCGATCTAGAAAGGTAGGTTCGTCCTCATCGGGACCAGGAATAAGGCCTTGGCGATTGAAATCTATCAGTTGGTCGGTCATCATCATGCCCTAAGAACTTAGCGAAGTACAAAAATAATTGCTAGAACAGAGATTCAATGGCTTAATGATAGACGCGGCGCTGCTGGGCGTTGCCAAGGCCTAGCTCGCCACGGTATTTGGCAATAGTGCGTCTCGCACATTGAATGCCTTGCTTCAACATCAGCTTAGAAATGGCTTCATCTGAAAGTGGGCGATGTTTGTCCTCTACTTCCAAAAGTTTACGCAAAAGGTCTCTAGCTGTATTGGAGGATACCTCGTCTCCTTTTTCAGACACTAACGCACTCGTAAAGAAAGAGCGCAAGGGGACTATACCTTTTGAACAATTCAAATATTTATTAGATACAGCACGTGCAATAGTGGATTCGTGCAGTTCTAGCTCATCTGCCAACACCTTCATTGTCAGTGGAACCATCTTGCCATCTGGCCTGAGAAAAAAATCTGCCTGCCTTACGGCTAGACTTTGTGCAATTCGTGTCACTGTGTCATTCCGCTGATCAATGGTACGCATTAGCCACTTTGCAGATGCGATCTTCTCTTTAATGAATTCCGCAGTTTCAGAAGATACAGTTGGGTCGTCCAACATGCGTAGATAACGTCGGTTCAGCCTAAAACGCGGAATGGGTTCCTCGTTAGTTTCTACAATAAGCTTCTCGCCTTCTTTACGGATGGTGACGTCCGGTACAATATGCTGCACCGGACCGCGACCAAAGAGAGCTCCAGGGTGGAGGTCCAGCTTAAGAATATCCTTACTTATGGCTCGTGAGATATCGTCGCTCGTGCTGCCTAAACACTTCGCTATGTGTGGTATGCGATTATGCAGGAGATCATCATAACATTGTTCAATGATGGTGTAGGCTAGGGTCTTCTGCTTCCGTTGTGCTCGTAATTGGATTAAGAGAGAATCTTGCATGTTAAATGCACCGACGCCAGTTGGATCAAATGCTTGGATCTGCTTTAGAACTCTTTGTAGGTTCGTTTCGTTGTACCCGTACAAAGTTACAATCTCCTGCAATGGTGTGCCTAAATAGCCATTGGCATCCAAAAATCCGATCAAGGTCTCGGCCATTTCGAGATCAATTCCCACCCCAAAGCTCTCGCGTGCTTGTGACATAAGGTGCTCAAAAAGTGACTCTTCCTCACAAATCGCGCTTTCTAAAAAGGACCGTCTCTTCTCATCTTCTGCCGTACGTGTGATGGAATAGTTCTCGCTTTCGGCAAAGTGGTCACGAAAATCATCGTCCAGTTGCCGGAGTACTTCAAAATTTTGATCTTCAAAACGCATCTCTTCCATTTCTGATGTGGGCGCTTCATAGTCATCATCGAATTCATTATTGGCAAGGCTTTGCGCGTCATCAACATCATCTTGAGCGTATTCCAGAATAGGATTCAGCTCCATTTCAGCTTCGACAATCGTCGAAAGCTCCATTACAGAAACCTGCAATAATTGTATGGCTTGCTGCATCTGTGGCAACATGATTAGGCGTTGTGTTTGCTTTTGACTCTGTGCGTCTTTGGGATCTATTCTCATCGAGACTTGGTGTGCCATGATGCGAGCCTCCCTATTTCTTACTAACCTTACTATACCGAAAAAAAGATTTTATATTTTTTCTTTCGATGAATTCCTATGCAGACTAGAGTGAGGTTAGAGGTAATGCATTATGTCTATCACCACAGCTAGCCCCGAAACCAAGGCTAAAGCGGCTTTAACCGGCAGCAAATCAAAGCCCGCAATTTTGCTGGTGGACGATGATCTGCTAACACTTAAGGCGTTAGAAAAAACGCTGCACGATGTACGTTTTGATGTCATGGTAGCCCCTAACGGAATGGAGGCATTAAAGCTGATGAGACAGCAGTCATTTGCTGTCATTATTTGCGATCAACGCATGCCGGGCATTACCGGCGCGGAAGTTTTGCGCGAAGCCATTAATCTTCAAAGTCATGCTATTCGCATTCTACTTACAGGCAGCGGCGACCTTAATACTGTGGTCGAGGCCATTAACGTAGGTCAAGCCTCACAGTTTATCCTTAAACCGTGGGATAATGCGGCTCTGCGCCAAACAGTCACAAGTTGCGTAGAAAAGCATCTCCTTATCAAGGAAAACGATAGCCTTCACCAGCTTACTGCTTCTCAGCATGAGCAGCTTGCGGCAACCCATGACACACTTAAACGAGAGCTACAACTTGGTGCGCGTATTCATCAAGTAATGCTCCTTGGTAAGGTGCCTAACGATGTGCCGGGTCTATCCATAGCAGCCACCACGATTCCCTCAAGGGATATCGATGGCGATTTTATTGACTTCTTCCGTCCGCTACCACAACTCTTTGATATTGTTATTGGCGATGTCATGGGCAAAGGCCTTCCAGCTGCATTGGTTGGCACGGCTGTAAAAACGCAGCTCACACGTTTTGCTGTCCCCTTCAATCGATTACAAGTGTTTGATAAACACGGCATTTGGCGCGATGACATTTTTTCTCCGCAGGAAATCATGACGCGCGTGCAAAAAGAGGTGGCTATACCGCTCATTGATTTAGAATACTTTGCGAGTCTGTTTTATGGTAGATTCGATCTCAAGCAAACAACGCTCACCTATATCGACTGCGGATCCTCCAAACCCTTGCACTATCACGCCTCACAAAAGCGGGTGACAGAACTTCGCGGTGACAATTTCCCCCTTGGCGTTCTTCCTAGTGAAACCCTGACTTCGCAAACAACGCGCTTTGAGAAAGAGGACATTTTCGTATTCTATTCAGATGGGGTCACCGAGGCACGCTCTCCAAGCAACGAATTGTTCGGAACAAATAGACTAAAGGCTTTGGTTGAACACAATCATCACCTCTCAGCCCAAGATCTTCTAGATACCATCAAGCGCGCGGTAGTTGTCTTCGCCGAAAAGGAACATTTCGACGATGATGTGACAATTATCGTTGTGCGAATTGACCAAACGCTTATTCCCGAGTTCGCTAAGCAGGCAACCGCCAAATTTAGCAGTGAGCTTTCACAAGTGCGGACTGTCCGAGAATTTGTACGCAAAATGTGCCTGCAAGCGCCTGGAGACGCCGACAGATTGTTTGAGGAGCTCCAGCTTGCAATCAACGAGGCATTTTGCAATATTGTGGTTCATGGCTACAAGCGTACTCGGGGTGAAATTCGCCTCAGCGGCGAGCTAGTAGACGATGGAATCATCTTTGAACTGAGCGACCAAGGCGCCATCTTCGATCCTTCTGCAGTAGCAGATCCTAGTTTTTTGGGCGATCGCGATAATGGCTTTGGCTGGTTCATTGTAAAGGAAATTGCCGACCGGGTCATCTACGCCCACAAAGAGTCGGAAAAGGGGTGGAACCATCTAAAGATCTTTAAGAAATATCATTTGGAAGGGGCAAAGATGGATATATCTCACGACAGCAAAGAAGGGATTTTGGTAGTTACCTTGGAAGGAGAGCATCTCGATGCACGAGAGACGCCCCTCTTCAAACAAAAGGTAAATGATCTGCTAGAAACCGAAAGTTGCAGCCGTGCTGTGTTTGATCTGCACCGTTTGCAGTTCATCGACAGCTCTGGCTTGGGAGCATTCCTCTCTATCCTAAAGACCTTGCACAGCAAGGGAGGCGACCTCAAGCTTGCAGGCATGAACCGTACCATTCGTACCATGTTCGAACTGGTGTGTATGCATAAGATCTTTGAGATCTTTAACTCTCCAGACGAAGCCTTACGTTCATTCGAGATCTCCAGACCGCATTGATCGCCTTACGGTGATCGGGAGATAACCTGCAATGAAAATGCGTACACCACTCACCGGTAATGCCCGACAACAACTCATTGCAGAGCTGCATCGCCGCTATGCTCACGCACCCACCAAAGGCCTACGTTGGAAATATCTTCGCAAATACTACGGCTGGATTGCCGTTGTCACTGGGGCTAAAGTACTCAAGCGCGTGGTTGATGTCATAGGATCTATCATGCTCCTTATTGGCTTAAGTCCCCTGCTACTATTCATCGCCGGACTTATAAAGCTAACAGATAATGGCCCAGTATTCTATGTCTCCACCCGAGTAGGACGCTGGGGACGCGAATTTGCCTGTCCCAAATTTCGTTCTATGTACGTGGGTGCAGATAAGGCTAAGGCTAAGCTAGAAGCAAATCAGGACCATAAGAATAGCGTGACATTCAAAATGAAGAACGACCCTCGCATTACTTGGATAGGGGCCATTCTGCGCAAAACAAGCATGGATGAGCTGCCCCAGCTATGGTCTGTCTTAAAGGGCGAAATGTCGTTGGTGGGACCACGGCCTCCGCTCCCCAGCGAGGTAGAAAAATACACGCTCGATGAGCGTCGACGACTTGACATAGTCCCTGGCCTCACGTGCATATGGCAAGTCAGCGGACGCTCAGATATACCGTTTGATCAACAGGTGAAATTGGACCTTCAGTACATTCAGAGTCAAAGTTTTTGGGTAGATTTTAAGATACTTGTGCGAACTATTCCCGCTGTATTTCTTGGTAGAGGGGCTTATTGAAGTGAAAGTTGTCCTAAACGCAACAGGATATAGCTCTTCATTGATTCCATTGGTCCATCGAAGGCCGACGCCACTCTTTCGCGTGGTTGACAAGCCGATTATTATTCACGTGATCGAATTTCTCGTTCAAAACGGTTTCACCAAGATTGAGCTGGTATTAAGCCACCTTCCAGAGATGATAGAAGGAATCTTGGAAGATGGGACGCGTTGGGGCGCAAAAATCACCTACCACCTCAGCCGTGATCCTAATAAGCCCTTTAACGTCTTGGGACCAGTAGCAAAAGGGTGGAAAGACCATTATATCCTGATTGGGCGCGCGGATGTTCTTCCTAACTTCGACCCACAAAAGCTTAAGACCCCTGGACAAGGCAAACCAACCATGCTTTATGGGCCAGATGGCAATTGGACTGGATGGGGAATTGTCTCAACCGAGGGCTTGGCAGCCATGCCCTTTGATGCACCATACGAAGCGCTGCCAGAGCATTTAGGAGAGCATAATCATCAATCCACCAAAGAGCCAATCCTTGCCGTTCAGAACTTCGGAGGATGGCAGCGCTCCAATAACGAACTCCTGCGGCGGAAGATGTCTAGTGCCTCCTTTCCCTCCAGCGCACGAATGGTAGAGCCAGGAATATGGCTATCGCGAGCGACCACAATCCATCCTAGATCAGTGATTATTCCCCCTGTATTTATTGGAGATAACTGTCAGGTACTTGAAGGTGCAAGTATTGGACCAAACGCCATTGTGGAAAATCACTGCATCATCGATAGGCTTTCGCTGGTAGAAAACTCTATTGTCTGCCAAGAAAGCTATGTTGGCCGCAGCTTAGAGATTCGAGATAGCATCGTTGATAGGAATACATTGGTAAATCTATCGCTTGAAACATCGGTGTTGATTCGAGATGATTTCATCTTAGCACACTTACGCCCTCCGCCATTTAGTCAGCAACTCTTCAATGTAACGGAACGTATTTTAGCCGGACTGTTATTGCTAGTATTAGCACCTCTACTGCTGCCATTAAGTGTGATATGGGGAATTCATTACTCTCAAGTCTTAAAGCTGCCTATTGAGCGAGAAAACGAGATTTGGCCCACATTTTTGCTGTATACGTTTACTAGGCCAAAGGGATGGCTTTCATCACGTTTATGGAAGCGCCTTCAGAACTTACCAGCGTTGGTGAATATCGTGAAAGGAGAGCTTCATTTTGTGGGAGTTCCTCCTATGACCTCTGCCCAGCTAGAGCGTCAGCTCCCGGACTGGCAAAGCTTATACCGTAAAACCAAAGTAGGTTTGGTAACTTTGGCAGACGTCGATTATGCCGAATATCCCTCAGATTCTGAACGTTTTGCATCAGAAACATACTATGCAGCGCATCAACGCGTCCGCTTTGATTTGCATGTTCTTGCCCGCTGGATCCTTCGAAAGGTCTTCGGTCGCGGCAAGGCAGAAGGGTGATATCAGATTTAGAAAGGGACATAAGCGACAAGGGACCAAAAGGACCAAAGAGACCTAAGGGACTTCGGAAAAGGGACTTAAGGGACAAGTGATGTACGGTTTGTATACTTCCTATACTTGCCCCCATTGTCTAGACAATGGGGGCAAGTATAATATGTCCCCTTTCCGAAGTCCCTTAGGTCTCTTTGGTCCTTTTGGTCCCTTGTCGCTTATGTCCCTTTTAGGTTCTTGTTTAAAAAAGAGCTTATGCGCTACAACCCTAGTAATATACTTATATTTACAGGGTTGTTCATGCGTAAGATCGTTCTTTTCACGACTTGGCTCACGCTTATTGCAGCAGCGACAGGTGGAGTAGCAAGCTACCTAAACCATCAAGCAGAGAATCGAAAAGAACTAGTCGATTTTCGCAAAGCAACAGCCCTTCTCAATGATCAGAAAGGTCAAGAGGCTCTGGTCTTGATAACTCCTTACGCCAATACCCTATCTTCAACACTTCCTGAAGGGGCCGATTGGCTGCCCCTCTTCGTTAAAGCACATACTGAAACTGGCAATGTGTCGGAACTGCTCGCCCTATATAAACGCTATCCAAGAGGTTTTGACGAAGATGAAGACGCAGTATTAGCTCTAGCAACCGCACTCGTTACACAAAAAAAAACCGAAGACTTCAGCCGTCTGCGTGACCGTTGGGCAAACAAGGTCTCCAACGAACCCGCCTGGTTCGCTCTTGAAGTCGATACTCTCCTGATTGAAGGCAAGCGCGACGAAGCCTATACCTTACTACACTCACGCACCTTTGAAGGTTCAGAGGATAGCGGACGTCTCATTCGTCTCGCCTTGTTGGAAGCCAAGGATAACCTTCGTGAAGCGTGGAATATCCTGAGTGAAGCACAAGAAAAAGACCCCGAAAATACCGATGTCACCACCTATCGCGCCCAAATTTTGGAAGCCCTAAAAAAACCCTCTTTAGCCCGTTTAGAGTATCTCAGTGCCCTTCAGAAAGATCCGAATAACCCGGCACTTCTCTTTCAACTAGGCGAATTCTATCGTCGAAACGGACATTATGAACTGGCTGTCAATACATGGACTCAAGGACTAAGCCTGCCGCATAGCGAAGAGCTGTGGATCGCGACGCTATTTTGGTCACGCATGACTTCTATCCCTAAAAAGCACATTGAAGCCCCTCTGCCAAAAGAAAGTGAGTTAGCATCTTTCGTCTCATACCTCTATAATATTCCGCATACACAGTTTTGGGACCAAATCGCCTTTGAATCACTACCCAATACCGGAAGCATTTTGAAAACACGTCAAGAAACATTTTGGCTAAGACTAGCGGATGCTCTGCTGAATGACAATGAATCGCTTGCAGCCGACATCCTAGACTTCAATAATTTTCACGCCAATAGCTGGTCCCCAGTGCTACAAGGAGCGTTAGAACAAATACTATCCTATCGAAGACATGGTATTTTGCATGTCGATGTCGTCGCTCCTGCTCAGCCTACTCGCACTCAAAACGCCCAAGAAGATGAAGAAGAACCTGAAACTGGTCCACACTCGTTCTTCAGCACACTCCAGTCGCTTGCCCAGAAGTCTCCGGCAGGATTACCCGCCGATGATCTTCCTGATGACATTCAGACCCTATTAGGAAGCAAATTGGCATATCCTGCAGCCTTTTTAGCTGATGGTTGGCTGGAAGCGGCCCTCACATTCCCATTGCCCAAAATAGTCCCGCAGGAGTTTCCTGAATGGGTAGCCTTCGCATATACACAAGCACTTAGATATAATCGTGGGGACGGCGAAGCACTAAAATTTGCCGCGCGCCAGGATTCTACACCAGCGTTAGCACTGCTAAAAGGCGAACTCATGATTGCCACTGGACACGCAAATGAAGGTGTGGAGACACTTAAGCCATTAGCTCGCCGTCGCGATTCCATTGGACTAAGAGCCGCCTGGTTGGTCAGCTTAGTGGATCTAGATCGCAAGGACTATGCTTCTGCCCGCACAATGGTATTAAGACACCCCCAACTCTCACAGCACGTCGTTGGAAAGGAAACATTGGCTCGTATCGCTTTGCAGCAAGGTGATATCGTCACGGCTGACTCTCTTTATGGTGCGATTGAAAGTGAGTCAATAGAAGCAAAATTCTACCTAGCGCGCCGTGCATTTTCAGAAAAAAAGTGGAACAAAGCATTAAAATTAACCGAGCAATTGGTGATAGAATATCCAGATAATGCGCAGTTGCAAAAAGATCTTCAACAACTGCGACAAATTACACAAACTGAGTATTAGTATGCGGTATCTTTTCATCGCAATCTATGGTCTGTGTTTACTGCTGCCAGAACCGACACATGCGTATGTAGGGCGAGATGAAAGCAATCGATGGCTGTACGATCGCAACAAAATGCTACAACATCAAAAGCGTAAGCGACAAAGATACTACAAATGTCAAGACGGCGAAGGCAGCTGTTCATCGCACGAACGTTGGCTCGACAAAAACAACGGCAAGCAAAAACTGTACTTTGAGCCGCATGAGCATCCTGATGCCGCTGGCAACGAAGATCGACCTTGATTCATACCAATAAGGTAATTGTTCTTGCTCCCTATCCTCCTCTGCGCCTCCCCGTCGGGGAGACGGGCACGGGCACGATTTAGAATGCTATTAGATGATTATTGAGGATCGAACGTTCATAAGCTCTTTCCTTATTGCTCTCAATGATGCAATAAACTAGCATTATAGCAATTATTTTCCTGTTAATGATCAATGTTGAGGATCTTCAAGACCATGCTTCACCGTCTCATTTTGCTTCTTTGCACTATTGTGGGCCTGCTTCATGCAGAACCAGACAATCGTTTAATTCTATCTGATGATGATCAGATAGCCACTATTAGAGAACCTTCCAACCTTATAGATGGTCTTATTAGCCCTTTAAGTGGACAAGCATGCCTAAGTTATAAAGATTTAGTAGTAAAAGGCGTGCAAAGTATTTCCCTAAATCGCCACTACATCGCACCACATATGCCGTCAGCTTTTGGCTCCAACCGCTATGACATGTCCGTGCAGGGGGATCAACTCCAGAGAGAATGCCTCTATGCCTTCTTGAACGCCCATTATCAAGGATGGGTCATTCTTCCCCATCTACGCCTTGCGGTAACAAGGGAATCGCCTCTTACAGTAAGGCTAGCTGAACCATATGGCATTGTCCTCGATCTTGAAGTTTCTACAGACGGCAGCGTAAAGCTAGTGGGTCATTCTTACGGTCTAACCAACACCAGCGGTGAAACCCCTAGCGGGGCCTATGATATTCGTAATACTCGGGTTTATACAAACTCCACTAACCAAACCATTACAGTGACAGCTAGTGACGGTGTGGTACGCATCTACCAAAAGCAAGTATCGTTCTATCTTCTCTCCAAGGAAGTACTTCTTAATGGTCATGTGATCCGCTACTCATACGAAAATGACACGTTATGTAAAATTGAAAGTCTTGATCCACTAGAACGCTATGTCTATGCTGCGGTAGAGGTCGTTGGATCGCCTGAAAAAGGATTCTGGACCTTTACATCCTCCACCGGTTTAACATCCTCCTATCACTACACCACGCGTTCCGAGCCCTTGGTTTATCGTAAGGGTAAGCAGCGCGGCAAAGACCGCCTTCTTAAATCTCCTCCAATTCTAGTAGATGTCAAGGGTCCGCTTTGCCGCAATGAAACCAATACCTATTCCAACAGATTCTGTTTGATGCAGCATGAACACGACGGAACCCTACTTACATGCGAGTATGGCCCCACTCCTGTACCTGAATACAAACCCTATTTACGCGTCTTTCAAATTCGTAGAGGCGCTGGGCAAGCTCCCAAGTACACGATGGAGTATAATGCAGCTGTAGGAGGTATCAAAGGGGGTTCTACAACAGTCAAAAGCATCGAAGGAACCACCACCATCTATGATTTTTCGCAACAGCTGCTTCCTATAAGCACTCGTTATTACAACCCTGATGGAGCGCTTGCCAAGAAATTGACTTATCATTGGTCAGAAAATCAATGGCTGGAGCATACCGAACTAACCGATGAACAAGATAATCTTGTCTATCGAAAAAGCTACGAATATGACACCTTTGGAAATCCCATCAAAGAAGTTTTATGGGGAAATCTATCTGGAGAGGGAGCTGAAGCCAAAACGATTACTCGAAGCTTTTCACAAGACGGCAAGCATCTTCTTCTGGAGGAAAAGCACGACTGTGGCAAAACCATTCGCTGGCAATACCTAGCAAACACCAACCTGCCTCTAGTTAAAACTATAGAAGACGGCGCGCGCGCGGTAGAAAGCCATATCTACGAATATGACGATTGTAATCACCTCATCAAAAAACGCATCGAGAGCGGTCAAAAGAGTACTATTACCAACTACATCTTGAGGCAGGAACAACCATTCTTACATATGCCTGAATGGATTGAAGAGTGCTACATAGAGGACGAAGCTGAACAGCTACTCTCACAACGTCATCTTACCTACGATAGCTTTGGAAATGTGTGTCAGAAAGACTTCTATGACGGCGCACGCCAACATCTTCATTCGATTTCACGCAGCTATGACACACGTGGCAATTTATTAAGCGAAACCAATGCCATAGGCCAGAAGGCCACTCATGAATACGATGATTTTGGGCAAGATATCGTCTCCATATCGCATTCAAATAGTCTACGCACCGAGCGAGCCTATGATGCCTTCGGCAACGTAACAAGCGAAGTTGTATCGGGTGAGGGTTTCCCTGCACAAAAAACAACATTTATTTACGACACGCAAGATCGTCTAATAGGCAAGGAAGACCATAGAGGTCATCAATATAAATACCACTATGACCCCATTGTCAACCAAGTCACCAAGACGGAATATCCTGCCATCATGAGCCACGATGGAACAAGTATTCCGGTCATTACAGCATCTACATATCATGCAATTGGGCACGAAACATCTAAAACAGACGCTAATGGTAATAAGACATTATATGAACGTAATATTCTCGGATCGATTACAAAGATCATTCATCCTGACAACACACAAGAGCAATACCGGTATACAAACGCCGGAGTGCTGAAAAGCTATAGAGATCAAGAGGGTAACACCACTCTCTATAGCTATGATCCCGCTGGCAGACTCCTTTCAAAACAGTATCTAGATAATAATGACGCACAAGTTGCGGAAGAAAATTTTACATACGATGGATTTCTTCTGACGCAAAAAATCGATAAAGAAGGATATCGCACGTCCTATAGCTATGATGGTGCGGGACGACTAATTTCCAAAGATCATCATGGCCGATTGACTCATTACCAATACGATTCCCAAAACCGCGTGATTAAAGAAACCCATGTCAATGGCGCCGCCACTCTTGCGATACAACATCAGCGGGACGCATTGGGGCGCGTCATCACAAAAATCGAAAGTGATGCCGCAGATGCGGTCTTAAGAAAGACATCCTATGCATACGACATTCATGGCAACCAGACAACAACAACTCACTGGATGGGAGATCAACCATGCACGCATACAGTCGTGTATGATGCCTTAAAGCGTCCGATCGAGAAAAAAGATGCTTTAGGGAGCATCACAACTTTCCAATATGAAGAGGGGAAAAAACTTCGCAAAATTAGTGCAAGTCCAAAAGGCGTTATTACCACAAGTATATTAGACGCCTATGAGCACGAGATTGAACGCGTGGTGCAGGATCAAGATAAAAATGTTCTGTCTCACATTCAAAAAGACTACGATGCTCAGGGAAATTTGATTACGCATCACGATATCATCCACCATAACGGAATGCCCACCAGTATACAGACCATCGCATACGCTTATACCTCCATGAATAAGGTACGCACAGTCACTAGAGCAGCTGGAACTCCTGTTGCTAGGACCACCGAATATCGCTATTATCCCGATGGTAGCATTGCACAGAAGATTAAACCCGATGGAATCTCTCTACATTATAGCTATGATGCATTTCGAAATTTGAAAACGTTAAGCGCTTCCAATGGCTTGTTGTCACATTCATTTGTGCACAATCGTTTAGGTTATCTTTTGCAGGCCAAGGACGAGTTGGCTAATACTTCTATCACTCGAGAAGTGGATGCCTTTGGAAATATCGTGTCCGAGCGCTTTCCCTCTGGATTTACCGTTACGAGAAAATATGACGACTACAACCGTCCGTTAACAGTGCAATACAGCACACGCTGGGCTGTCACGTATGGGTATGACCCAAGAAACCTACAGCAAGTCGCATTTAGAGGGACGGATGGAAGAGTCTATACGCATCGGTATGAGCAGTATAATGAGTGTGGACGCCCCTTACAAGAGCAGTTAATTGCTAACCTTGGGACGCGCAAGCATGAATATGATCTTAAGGGACGCCAAGTGTCTTTAAAAGGCCCCTTTATGGATCAAACCTGCTTTTATGACGAGGAGGACAATTTAGTCAGTTCACTCGTGGATGAAGCCTCAACAACATATGGCTATGATGCACTCTCACAACTCATAACGGAAAACAATCATCATACCAATGCCGTTTATGAAAACGACTCTAATTACAACCGAGTGGCCATACACGAGCAACCCTGTGTGCATAATGAACTCAGCGAAGTGCTATCGACTCCAGAAATCAATTGCAGCTATGATTTAAATGGTAATTTGGTCGAACGGGGCGCTAAAACCTATCGCTATGACCCTTTGGACAAGCTGATTCAAGCCGAATTCGACAATACGAAAATAGAGTTCAACTATGATGCTCTGGGCCGACGATTAGGTAAAACATCGTTTGCTTCTTCGGAAGATGGATGGCAGGTCGTGGATCGTGAAGAGTACCTTTACGATGGTAATCATGATGTTGGCGCGTTAGATCGCGATGGCAATCTCAAGCAAAAGCGAATTTTGAGTTTCTTGGGAGGTACACCCATCCCTGAAACAGTAGCTATAGAGCTCTCCGGGAAGACCTTTTCGTGCCGCGTGGATGTACAAGGTAATATTCGGGGGTTGATAGACCCTGTTACAAAAACCATAGCGACAAACTATGACTATACCGCGTTTGGCACAGAGAGACGTATCAATCTGCTGGAAGTCTATCAAAGTCCTTGGAGATATGCATCCAAGCGATTTGACGCGGATCTTGGACTAATCAATTTTGGAAAGAGGGATTACGACCCTATTTTAGGACGGTGGACAACAACCGATCCTGCAGGCTTTGTGGACAGTACGAACCTTTACGCGTATTTGTACAACAATCCCTTTCGGTACGTCGATCCAGACGGCCGTTTACTCGTATACATACCCATAGTTATGTGGGGAGGCGCCGCCGGCCTAGCATGGGTAGTACCCTCCATTACAAGCTTGCTAGCAACCACGTTAACCTACTTCATCTTCCAAGAAGCGTGCATCATGTACGATCGCTATCAATTGAATCAAATGTATGCTACGAAATATAGAGAAGAGGACTATCCTGGGAGTCCGGATGATCTAAGCAATAACCCCGATTGGAAGGAAACTACTCGCCCAGAAGCAAGGGAGAGTGGACGCCGAGTTTTTGAGAATGATAAAACTGGTGAAAAAATAGAATATGATAAAGGGAAGCCAGACAAAAATCGGCATGGTGCAAATGATCACTATCATCGGCGCAACCCTAATGGCACTTCTAGCGATGACAAATATTTGAATGCCACAGGCGACTCTTGCGGCAAAAATGATGACTCTTATCATCTCTATCCTCCCGAGGGAGTGACTTGGGAATACTAATTAGGGAACCGAAAATGTTGATAGAGCAGTATAGTTTTCACGATGGAACCTTGTTCGATATAGAACCTAGAGGCTCCGACCTAGTGCTAACCATGGAAAGTCCTTGCATAACTCCCGATGAGATTTCCGATAATCAGCAACTTAGTATCGTTGGGACCTTCAGAGGCAAGTTGCACATTGAGACGGTGACTTCTATTTTGGAAGGCGATAAACCCATTACTCAATTTACTAAAAAGGGATACGAACACGGAAACATATACTCCTTTTGTCTGGAAGAGCACTCGATTCTAATAGTTTTGTGGTGGTCACGATGGGTTGAAAAGCGCTGCGAAGAAACTGACTTCTTTACGTACAGGATAAACGCCAATAATTTTTATTGGGAAAACACCCCCACAGCCACAGCTCCTTTTGACGACGGGCCAATTGAGACATATTCGCAGTTCTTTATAGGGGGTGCCGTTTCAAAGATTGACTCCATAAGTGAACCTACGAAGGGGCCACCCAGGGTTATCATATCTATTGAAAGCGCTCTATTTCCGATCCATAACATAATTTATCCAATTACTAAAAAAGGCTCCACAATTGGAAATATCTCCATCCAGTGGCCTCTGAGCGCTCTAGTAAATGGTATTTCTACACCTTGGAGTACTCTTTCAAGGCAAGGTCGCGGCCTAATCAAGAATTTTGTAATCAAAGATCACAAACTACTTCTCGAGATAGACTGGGAAGGTGGTAAGCTGGAAACTCTCTTGATCGATTGTTGGGCCATACACTGGCGTCCTAACAGTACTCAAGCAGCTGCTAGGGATTGATAGGATGTCATGTTGAAGTGAACGAAATGGACTGAATGGTCTATGTATGACAAACCGTTTTGCGTTATCCATGGCCCACGTCGTCAAATGTATGACGAGATTCTCTTTGGCCATATTCCAGAGAGAGTTGCTTAAATAATCATTTTCTCTTTTCTAAACGAAATGAAGCGGATGAATACGCAGCCTTACATCTAAAACTATGAAGGCAAAGATGTCGAAGACTATTACCCAATGGCTATATATGAAGTTTGGATGATAGGCAAAATAAATTGAGAAATTACATGACAGACGAATTTTACTAAATGGTGACCCTTACAATTGATCAATACAGCTTCCATGACGGAACATTATTTGAGATCGAGCAAACGGGACGCGACCTAATAATCTCTATGGAAAGCTCTTGCATAGGGCCAGAGGAAATATCCAATCATACGCTGCTTAGCATATGGGGTACTTTAAGGGGTCAACTACATATCGATGGCGTAACCGCTATATATGAAAACAATGTGTTGGTTACAGAGATCACAAAAAAAGGTTATGAGCATGGATATATTTTTGATGTCGATCTCCAAGAAAACACCGTCAAAATCGTTCTCAGCTGGAAAAGGTGGGTAGCAGGACATAAAGAAGAAACTGATTTCTTTAAGATTAGAATAGTTGGTGAAACAATCTATTGGAAAAATACACCAAAAGCTAAAGTCCCTTTTGAAGACGGTCCGATCGAGGAATATGCAAAGTTCTTCATGGAAGGGACCGTTACAAAGATTGAATCCTCGACAGATCACCCTGAAATTTCCATATTTATGGAGAGCAACAGATTACCTATTCAAAATGAAATGTATCCAATTACCTCCAAGGGTACCACTATAGGACAATTACGTGTGGATTGGCCCCTTGATTAACAGCGTGCCAACACCTTGGCCTACACTTAATAGAACCGGTTATGGGATCATCAGACGTTTTGAAATTAATGATCATGTTATGACCTTAGAGATCCTATGGCAAGACACAGAACAAAACTTTTCTGAAACCTTTGTAATCGACTGTTGGACCATACACTGGCGTCCTGACCGTACTCAAGCGGTTAATAACAATTGAGTTATCGGGTTCTCTAAAACCCATTTAGCCCACTCGTCCATTAATCGTCTTACCGTTAATGAGATGCGCGAAAAGTTTGCCAAAAAATAGAAAACGACTATACAGAAGGTAAGGTTCGCTATTAACCAAAGGATTCCTATGCGCACGACTAGGTTGACCGCTTTGCTTTTTAGTCTTCCGCTAGCATCCTTGCTACTCACAGCACCCTTATTGGCTGACGATCTGGTTACTGGGACTTCTGTAGACAGCACCCTATTGGATGACGAGCAGTCATTCTTTGGTGAATCCGATAGCCCACAACCGGATACCCCTTCACAAGTCCAATGGCAACCAGCTGGACAATTTGGCATTGGTCTTCCACCTCAGGTCCAAACACAGGATCAAGATGATCCTGCTATGAAATATTGGGCAGATAGTCGGGGTCAATCCTTCTATAATAGAAATAAACGAAGCACCGGTAGTGGTTCAAGGGGCAGTAGCTATCGATCCTCCTCGGCTTCAACATTCGATTCACGCGATCGCCGCTCCAGCAATAACTATTATCTACCCCAAAAGCAGCAAAATGATGGACGATTCCAGAATTACTATTACCCTGACAAAACAACTACTGATGATCAGTATGATCTGTATGAAAACTACCAGTACTACCCTGGTGAATACGAGCGTAACTATATGAGTCTCTATTGGGGAGGTCGTCCCCAATACTATCCTTCACGCCAAATTCTTAGTACCGGTGGCACTCCTTACAATCGAACTGTGGGGCCTATCGGTCATGGTTATTATCGCATTCGCTAATAAGCCTTAGCGAATGAATCAAATTTAATTTAATGCCAATAATTAAGGAGTTATTGTGATGAAAAAGTTAACTAATTTATTTTGTTTTTTCTCGCTATCTCTAGCTTTGTTTTCCGGACCTTTGTTCGCGGACTTCGATCACAGTGATGATGACAATCTACTCTATGATCGGGAAAGACGTGATGATAGACAGGGTCAGTGGGAACGGGGCAGTAATCCTCATAACAGTAGCTATGATACATATAATCCCCGTGGTAATCGCTATCGCGATAACAATACCTACTATTACAATGACAATGATAACGGTCAGTATCGCTAAGGGTACCTAATAAAGGCAAGGGGTTAAACCCTTGCCGATAAACCAATGCTACGCATTGAAACCCAAGAAGATTGGTTGCAAGTTTTGGTCGCGATCAGGGTCTAAGCTTTCAAAAAATGGCAGTTTGTGTCACAAAAAAGACTGAATAGTAAAGAGCCACCCAAGGGAGTGTAGCATGCGTAAGCTAATGATTATCCTACTTCTGGCCATCTTAGCCCTTGGCGGTTTCGGCCTCTATTACAGGGCTAAGATCTGGAATTACATTTCCCGTGAGCACTACTCACCAGAAAAGGAAAAGGTAGACATAGAGAAGGCTGAAGGGTTGCTGAAAGATGGCCAACCCAAAGACGCCCTTGATGTGATTCAAGTCTATCAAGAACGTTTCGCGCAAAAAGATGATGTGGCCAAGAAGTGGGTGGACCTCTTTATGAAGGCATCCTTAGGTGCCCAAGAACCAGAAAACATCTACTTTCTTTATCAGCAGTTTCCCCATTCAATCGATGGCAATGAAGAGGGCGCTCTTATTGTGAGCGACTTACTCGTGAAAACGGGTAAAATCAATGACTACACGCATTTAAGGGATTCCTGGAAGGGCAAGGAAACGCGTCCAGCGGCTTGGTTCGTTCTGGATGCTGATAAGATCCTGGTTGATGGTGACCGTCAAGCGGCTATTAAGCTATTAAATTCTCAGTCTTTTGAGGGTTCAGATGATGTGCCTCGTTTGGTACGTCTCGCATTTTTGAATGTGGAAGAAAATCCTCGTATGTCCTGGGAATACCTTACAGAGGCTTATCAGAAGGATCCCAAAAACGTAATTGTGCGTTCCTACCGAGCACGTCTTTTGGAAGCTGTTAACAAGAGTGCTCTAGCCCTCTCAGAATACGTGGCGGCTGCGAGCATCGAACCAAAAAATGCGGCGTTACGTGACCAATTGGCCGAGTTCTACCGTCGGCATGGTCGCTATAAGCTTGCGCTTAAGGTGTGGGAGGATGCGCTAACATTCCAAAATTCAGACAGCCTTTGGGTTAAGGAATGGTTTTGGGGACGTATGGCAACGCCGGTAGATTTTAAATGGGACGAGAAAAAGGTTCCCGCAGGTGAGCTACAGCCATTTGTGGATTACCTTCTTAGTCTTACGGCCGAACAATATTGGGATAGTTCCAAGTTTGAAGCGTTAAGCAATGCCAACCAGTATCTTCAAACGCAGCAATCCAGCTTCTGGCTACGTCTTGTGCAAAATCTAAAGGACAGCCAGGATGATAAGGCTTGGGAACTGATTCAATACAACAGCTTCAATCCTGTGAGCTGGAGTCCAGAACTGGAAACGATGATTAAACGTATCCTTGCTTATCGTAAGACAGGGTCTTTGATTCTGGCAGAAGAGGCTAAAAAACCGCATGGTTTGGATGAAGAGGATACTCCTAAGCAAACTCTTACTCCCGCAGCAACAACTCCTATTGCCACACAAACGCCGACCAAAGGTCCAGACGACCAAGAGGGTGCTGCTGCCACTCAAACCACATCACAGCATCCTTTCTACATTCAGCTTCAGAATTTAGCTAAGTCTGAGCAAAAAGGTGAAAAGGATGTTGTTCCTGAGTCACTTAAGAAGCTACTTACAGGAAAGGACGCCTTTACTGCTGCATTTCTAGCAGCAGGTTGGTTAGAGGCGGCTTTAGCACTCAATTCTGCTAAGGTTCTACCAGATGATTCACCAGAGTGGTTCAGCTATGGCCTGACACAAGCCATTCGATTCAATCGCGGAACAATGCCAGCTCTCGAGTTCGCAACCAAACAAAAACCTACTCCAGCGTTGAACATGCTAATTGGCGAGTTGCTTATTTCAAGTGGTAGCCCAGATGCTGGACTTGAAAAGCTACTTGCACTAGCTAATCAAAACGATGACATTGGCTTTCGTGCAGCTTGGTTAGTGACCTTGCTTTACATCGAGAGACAACAGTTTGATAAGGCAATTGAAATGATCCAATCACATCCGGCTTTAGCCCAAAATGTTATTGGGCGCGAAGCTCTAGCTAGGATTGCATTGCTGCAAGGGAAGATCGAAGAGGCCGACCAACAATATAGTGCGCTAGAAGCTGAATCCTGGGAAGCTAAGTCCTACCTCGCTCGCAAGGCCTATGAAGATAAAAACTTCAAGCGTGCCAAAGAGCTCACTGAGGCTCTCCTAATCGAATTCCCTAACAACATCCTCATTCAAAAGAACTATCAAAAGATCTTGGATGATGAAAAAGGTGGCAACACAGCAACTCCACAACAGATGCAACCAGTTACACCATCTACACCTGATGTAAAGGGAACTCCAAAATTATGAATAGAACAGACTGGGGCGTCTTACTAGGCTTAGTCCTATTGGCAACCTTCGTGTGGCTACGAGACACGACGTGGATGTCTTCAGCCGAAGACACGCTGCCTATTCTAGTCGCGCTTCCAGTATTTTTCTATCTGGGACGCCCTTGGTATTTCGATAGCACGAAGCCATTACAATTCCCCGTTGTACCAGCCCTTATTTTTATGGCACTCTTTCTAGTGGGAATTGCCGGAGATAGCACCTTACTGATGGCATTTGGATGGGTCTGGCTACTGTGGACATGGTTAAAACAGCGCACGCCTCTAGTCAATCACAGCTCAATAAAAAAACTATTAGTGCTGCCTTTAATGTCTTTTCCTTGGGTAACATTAGATCTGCAAACCCTAGGGTGGTATTTTAGGCTCTCAGGTGCCTTTGTCACTGCACACTTATACTCATTACTAGGTTATGAGGTGCAGTGGGAGGGAACGACAATCTTCATCGATAAACTGCCTATTTCAGTAGAAGCTGCTTGTGCGGGCTTAAACACACTGCAGTCGATGTTTATTGCAGGCACTGTTGTGGCATACGTTATTTTAGGTGAGACAAATCGCTACTGGCCAAACTTAGCTGTTATCTTCCTCATGGCGTGGGTAGCAAATACATCACGCATTGTTCTCATCAGTGCTGTTGCATTAGGTTTTGGACGCGAATTTGCTATGGGAGCTTTCCATACTTGGGGTGGCTGGTTTATATTAGTTCTGATGTTCGTCCTATGTTGGATGATTTTTGAATTACAGGCACCCAAGGCACCTCCTGCGAAGTCTAAGACATGATAAAAAGAATTAGTCTCCCTTCAGTTTTGGAATTCGCTGTTCTTGGCTATTGTATCTTTCAAGCCTCGGATTTAGTCACATCATGGGTAACCACTCCAGCTGCACGATGGGCCTGGATAGCTTTTATTATCTGGTGCTTGCCTGCGGTGCTTTACGTCACAACGACAATTCGGTATGGGCGCGTGAAGGAGTCATCGCCGATATTACTTGGCTTAGCGATCACAATCTCATTGATTAGCGGTCTAGGATCATTGAACATTCTGGGTCATATTGGCTTAGCGCTAGCCATAGCTGGTCTTATGCCGTTCCATCTCGCTATGATCCCTTGGCTTGCAACAGCATTATCCTGGCTCCCCAGCTTTGGATGGATGATAAAAAGTTTACCTTTTGCTGTAATGCCTGCCATTCAGATCACCTTGGCGACAGTTGGCACAGCCATTTTAATATTCAGCACAAGGAGACCGTAGCATGCAATCACAACGTGGTACTACTTTGCTATGGACTGGTTTAGTAGTGGCTATTGTTTTGGGTCTGCTGTGGCAATTTTTTCCGCTTCCAGATGCCCAAAGCCGCATTAAAAGCCTACCGCTTGCCGGACCAAATTTCGTGGGTCAAGATGTCGCCCTGAGCGATTGGGAAAAGGGCTTTTTTAAAAACGTTAACGTGCTAAAACGTCTATATCATGTGGATAACAAGGTTCTGTTTGTTACCGCTTTAGATGGAACCAAGAATCGTCACGCGGTCCACGATCCGTTGTATTGCTTCAGAGGTAGTGGATTTGAAGTGGTGAGTCAAAAGAGTGAAAAACTCGACAATGGTGGGACGGTAGCCTTTGTTAAACTTAAAAAAGACGGTAAAGAACAGGACGCAATGTATTGGTTCACCAATGGCAAAGACACGTACGACAGTCCATTGAAGTTTTGGATTCAAGCTACAATCCGTCGTCTATCACTTGGAATGTCAGGCCAAGAACCTATCTTGATCGTCGTTCAGCCAGTGGACAATACTGCCTTGGATTGGAAAAAAATCGTCCACACCTTCCCACAGCTACTCACCCTTTAGTTTTTGGAAGAAAACTGGGCCTCGTCCGTCCTTTTGGTCCTTTTTTCCTAGTCCTTTATGTCCTTTTCGTCGTTTTGGTCCTTTGTCCTTTAGGTCTTTTTTTTCACTTCTAATATGGCTTGGTCACGCATTAAACCACCCAAACTTGTTCCTCAGTTTAGGGAAGAGAAAGGACCCAAAGGACAAGGGACCAAAACGACGAAAAGGACATAAAGGACTAGGAAAAAAGGACATAAAGGACAAAGAATGAAATCACCTATCCAGAACATGGGTGACAACAACTAATGACGAGAAAGACAAAAAATCAAATAGTTTGTTTTACGTCTTTCTCGTCCTTTTTACTGAAATTTAAAACGTCTAGGGCTTCACTTCCATTAGATCTTGGGCAAAGGTCCACGATATATTAAGGGGGAAGTCGAATTATCATGTGCAGGCCGCCAGCTTTCTATAAGTCCCATATCTTCCGCTAATTGGTAAGTGACTCGCTTAGCTCTAGTTTGGAATTACGAATAGAGTTCATAATATCTTTATCTCTTAAATTCTAAAATTAAAATTAAAATCAATAAATTTAAGCTGAGGCAGCAGTCCCTTTTGAAGCAGCTCTTTTTTGAGGGTTCTAACCTTTCGGCATGAGATGAAAAATATGATGTATGGACTGAATAGAAGCGGGTATGTCCCTATTTGAAAGAAGGCCGGCATATGAATCTTCATCCTTGGGATGATAACCATGCATCCCGGGAATACGTTTGTGACCCATGAAACTGGGCACGATCAACCATCCCGAGCGCATTAGAAATATTGTATCACCATAGCGGCCATCTTTGAAAAAAACCCCAAATTCCTGTAGCTCTTGGTCTGATACAATCTCTCCTACTTGGAGCCCCTTTAACAGATGGTGAATTTTGACTTTGGCCTCTTCATTAAGAAACCAAAACCGCGCCATTGTGGAATCATACATCACTGCAAAATCAACTCCGTATGTTAGTCCCAGCTTACTAACTTCCTTTTGAAGGTCAAACTCACCAACGACATCATGCATTCCATGATCCGCGAAGATATAGAGAGCGACCTCATCATAAGTGCGTTTGGCAACATCCATGATACGCATGATCTGCTGTTCATACCACTGTAAGAGTTGCAAAACGCTGGGATGATGGGTTCCCACGCGATGCATCAGGGCATCTAATTGACCTAAGGTCACATAGGCCATGTCAACATTGCTGTGGTTGAGCTCTTCTATGAGAGTATTGATCTTGGTGGCATCATCGACACCTGGAGCACACATGTGATAAGGAATTCCACGCTGCACAAGAATATCGAATATGTTTTGGCTTCCCGGAAGCCCTCCAGGCGTATAAATGCGCTTTTTCTCGGCATAATCAAAGTAGGGAAGATACTCAAAGGGAACGTTGTAGAGCTGCACATAGCCGGTATAACCCAGACTCTTCGCAACCATTTGGCTAATGCGACTGCGTACACGATGGTTATCCATGACTATACTGGGTAGCCATTTCATCCAACTGTAGTTTGCGAAGGGAGATGTTTCCGGTGAATAGTAAAAAGAGGACCATAATCCATGCTCATTAGGCAACTTTCCCGATATAATCGAGGGGTCGCAGGCGCTAGAGTAGCCAAAGATTGTTTCCAGCCGTTTGCGATTGGGAGCTACCTGACTAAGCAATTCGGGATGGCGCTGAATGACCTCCCAGCCCATTGCGTCCACAAAAAGAAATAGAGAAAGCTGTCGTGTTGTCATGCAAGCCCCTCCCTCAGTTCGTAAAAGCGTTGCAGGAGTTTATTGTAATCTCTTCTACCATTTAAGAGATGCTGGACAAGGCTTAGGTCAAGAGCATTGCTGCTGTCAAAGCTTAAAAGTAACCAAAGAGCCGGATATAATCGATTGCGAGGGTGAATGAGAGACCATCTCCAGCTAGGAGCGAACATGCCTGCACCCATGTCACGTACATTGAGTGCCCAGGCTCTAGCTTGTGCTTTGGGCGTACCAGGGTGTAGGGGTAGTTGATGACAATAGGTTTGAAGGCTGGGCAAATAGGTTCCTAAGCGCCGTCCTTCATACCAAAGCAAAAAGCCTAAATAATAACGCAACGTATCACTAAAAGCCGAATAGAGGTCCTCTTCTTCAAGTATAGTTGAATCGCCTTTCAGCTTGAACTCAATAGCCTTCAAATACTTTTGCACCATCCACTTTGGGTCTGGAATGTCCATATGGTTTAGATAGGCTTCGATCCTATTAGCCTTAACAACATAGCTAAGGTCATAGTCTCCGTGCGTTAGCAGTACACAGTCACCAAAGGCCAAATGATTTTTCCAGAGAAACTTCTGAAATCTAAAGCGCAACTCTTCAGTCATGATGGCTTCGCCGCCCAAGCCCATTTTAACATCTAAAAGGAGCTTGCCACGGTTTAAAAGAAGACGCGTTCCTTCATCCAAAGACAGATTTAAAAGGATATAAGGGGGCATTAAGGAAAGAATGTCCTGCCTGCCATAGAGCACCTGATGTCCATAGCGGAGTTCATAGTTCATCAGAGAAAACTCTGCATTTTTGAGGCTATGCAAAGTGTGCAAATAGAGGTCTACAGGAATTCCTAGCTGGTCTGTAAGTTCCTTTTCCAACATTCTCAGGCGTTTTTGGAAGTGCTGACGTGTCTGGTACGACAAATTTCCGCAAATCACCATCAAATCATAGTCATTGAAAGGCTGCTCAATACCATCTTTATGAAGTGGAGTCCCTTCGCCACGTCCATATCCGCCCATCAAGACAATAGCCTCGATAGGCGGCGCTTGGGGAAGATCGCGAACTGCTGTCACAATACGTTGCAGCTCATTACCTAGCCGCTGTTCAAATTGGGGGGATCCAGCAACTGTATATTTTCCCATACACGACTACTCTGACGCCCCTTTTTTGGTGTAGCGCTGCGTTCCCTCTTTATGTCCTTGGTGATAGGCAAGATGAATAACAGACCGGTACAACACATTATAGGGAATCGTTAAGGGTTGGCCACATTTGAGGGCGCTTAGCGTATCACGAGCAAGTTCCTTGCCAACTTGATACACACGCGCAAATCCATTAGGAGCCGAACCATAAATATAGCCAAAGGCCACTCCCTGACGATACCGCTTACGATACAATCCTTGAATGGAGTAGTTATGGGAATGCTCGACCACAGACTCCTGAACAATTTTAAAACGCGCTCCTTTGGCTTGGCACATACGACACCAAGCAAGGTCTTCAGCATAGCCGGTGGTATAAAATGGAGTCTCCTCCCACAGGCTACGCTTAAATGCGCAGGCAACAGCAGAAAAGAAGTCCGTCAGAAAGCCATCGGGAAATCTGCTAGGAGCATAAGCTCTTAAATAGTCCTGTTTTACGATAAAATAGGCATCCACACGAGCAATTTGACGACTCATCGTTCCATCAGCCTCATCATCAATAATTGGACGAATAAGGCGCTCCAACCAATAAGAGTCTTGCGGGATTGCATCGGCATTAAGAAATACGATGATGGATTCGGCAGTGCGTTCTATCATCATATTTAATACCTTTCCAGGTACATAATCCTCCGGGGGAATGCGCACGACTTTGCTTGCATCGCGGTTGTTGGCTTCCACCACTTCCAACGTCCCGTCTGTGGAGCCTGAATCCACATTATACAGCACGAAATGGCGGTATGTCTGCGCTTCCAAAGCCTTAAAGACGTCGGTTGTATAGGGCATCTCGTTTTTAGAACGCATGATAATAGCCACAACGGGATCAGCCATACACCTCCTTAGGTTAAGTCATCAAGTAACACACTGCTCGTACACTTTCAACACTTGCCGTGCTGCCGAGGTCCAATTAAACGTGGCAGCGTAAGCTATGCCCTTATTAATACGTACTTCACGGTCAGTGTAACCTGCAGCTTTTACTAGAGTTTGCAAAATCTCTTCAGGTTGCGTCGGATCAAATGTATCCGCATAATCTTTAGCCAATTCACCTAAAGATGTTGTATTCGAGCATATGACTGGCGCCCCACAGGCCATCGCTTCTAATAGAGGAAACCCAAAGCCCTCAAATAGAGAGGGAAAGACCATAAAATCACAGGTCGAATAGAGTCGTACAATATCATCCCGTGGAATAGATCCCAAAAAGTGAATGGACTCATGGCATGCACTATCACGCGCGTATTGTTTGACAACGTCTGCTCCCGGCCAATCGGGTCCCGCCAGTACAAGCTGATAGGAATTCCCTTCACGCTGCTTGAATAACTCAAAAGCCTTGATGAGATTCAGGTGGTTTTTTGCTGGATGTTCCACGCGGGACACATAAACGATAAACGGCGCTTGAATCGGGTAGCGTTGGCGCAGTTCCTCTAGGGCTTGCTCCTTAGCTAGTGGCCTAAAGACCGTTCTATCGATACCAGAATAGATAACGGTAATTTTATCTTCGGGATAGCCCGTAAAGCGAATGATATCCTCTTTGGTATAGTGACTTACGGTAATAATGTGGTCGCAGCGATGGACAATCCGCGATTGAAATTGTTCGTGATAGAACGTTCGCGCCATGTCGTATTTCCCACGCATGGCAAGGGGTGCCATGTCATGAATTGTCGCCACAATAGAACAGGTCTTAATAAGAGGAATCCGTCGCATACTCGGGATATGTAACAGATCAAAAGGTGTTGTGCTGGCTTTCCAGGCGAGAACACTATTGTGCCAGGCGATGTTAACCAGAGGCTTTCCCACAATGTAAGGCGAAGATGTAAAACGAAAATTGGGTGACAGGGGAGTAAATAGCTGTTCGTCTCCTTCTGGCAGAAGAACTTCGTAGGAATTATCCCGATCAACAACGGATAGGGCTTCCAACTGTTTTAGAATGTAAGTGCCTATGCCACTGCGACCTTGATCAAGAACAAAGGCTGTCCATGCTATTTTCATGTTGGCCCCTCCTAATGGAAGCATGCGCAATTCCAGGACAAATTTCAAAACAAGTTACGTGCAGAGGCAGGAAGACGGGGAGGCGCAGAGAAAAACATCCTTTATGTCCTTTTTTCTAAGTCCCTTATGTCCTTTTCGTCCCTTGTCCTTTTGGTCCTTTTCAAAGGTGACCAATCCAGTACATTTTCCTTTTTTAGACGCACGGAACAAAGGACCAAAAGGACAAGGGACGAAAAGGACGTAAAGGACTAGCAACGTCAATGTTTGTTTATGTGAGTTTAAACCTGTGGCTAGGGACTTTGTAGTGGTATGGGCCGCGCCATTAAATACAGTTCTATTAGCGCAAAGAAACCCAACATTATAAAGAACGGAAAGATCGCAGCAGGAATAGAATAGTGGAGAGTAAGCCCCATTAAAACCAAAAATTGGAAGAAGGTTGTTACCTTGCCACACCAAATCGCCCGAAATTGGTAGCGTTCCCAATCCCCCGTCAGATAGAGATATATCCCAAAGGTTAGCACCGCAAAGTCACGCCCTAACATTGCCAGCATTTGCAATGGAGTCAAGCTACCTTCAAGAATAAACGTGATAAACAAAAAGACGACGAAAAATTTGTCCGTCAAAGGATCTAATACAGCGCCAAGCTGACTGGTATTCCGAAAGCGCCGAGCAAAATAGCCATCAAGACAATCCGTGAGCATGGCAGCAATAATGGCCAAACATCGCAACGTTTGATTTTCGCTAAGAAAAGCAAGCGCAAGCGGAAGGCGTAGGGCAGATAAAATATTAGATACGTTCCACATAGATAGCTCTAGCTGCCATTTTTGCAGCTATTCGCCCACCTCCGGTAAAAATAAATTCCTATTAACCCTGTAACAATCACCAGCAGAGTATACAGGATGACCTCTTCATAAGAACGAAAATACTTAAACAGAACGTGGTAATTTTCACCGAATGCATGCCCGATATTGAATAACACAACGGTGGCAAAAGCCGCTCCAATTCCATCCCGCAACGCAAATCGCGGGAAAGGCATGCACCATAAACCGCAGGTCATGAACAAACAATTCCGTATTCCCAAAGGCATGAAGCGACCCACCATAAAAGTGAGAATGCCATATCTTTCTAGCCAACGACCAATGCGATGCACACGTTCTGGCGTAATCACATGGTGAAATATCGTGATCTCATAGAGCTTTGGTCCCAAGTATCGTCCTAAGCAATAGGACACATAAGCCGACAAAAGTGCAGCTACATAGAGCCAACCCAACATCAACCAATAATGCGTAGGCGCACAAGTGCTCACCAACACTCCGCCAAGCATGACTAGAATATCCTCACTGAATGGCAAATTTAACCCAGCCAAAACAATCAAAATAAACAGAACATAATGAGCCTGTGATGCATGCGCGCAAAGATAGGTGGTAACTGTCTCCATTAGAAAACTTTTCAAATTAATCTTGGATCTTTCCCCGGTCTATGGTAAGCCAGGGGATTGTGAATTGTACCTTGCAAAGGGTGAAAAACTCAAGCTCACCACAGGAATTAACCAACTGTGTTGGTATCTGCTTCTCTAACCAGTCCTGACTTTACGATCGCTTTAAGGGGAAAGCCCCCCGCTCCCCTTATTATTCCAGAATTTCTTGCATCTCCACTAGTTCTGCAATTAGAGCCATATGTCGGTGAATATGCGCTATTTATACAGATCTCTCTTGCTACAAATTTAAGTATTGTAGGGTATCCAGCCACCGCTGAAAAAGGCTTTCCGGCACCACGTTTTATTCGACACTTAGAAAACTTGCCTTCACAATCATTTTTAGTTCTTATCCAAGAGCAGCTCGGCTACACCTGTCTACTCTGCCTATCCCACGCAGATCAAAAGGCATACCTAAACCCTCTTGATGAAGGCACCTTGCTTTTGCGAGCATTTAGCAGAAATAGTAGTCGATCCAACCTTCAAAGGCCGGTACTTGTATGTACCAAAGGGGCCAACCCCTATCAAGCCATCGATCAAGCTATGCGGCTCGGCTTACAGCTTACCCAAAGTCCAGGAAAGCCTTTGGTGGAAAAATCGGGATTTCCCATTTGGAGACATACTTTAGGGTGGAATTCTCGCCTGCTATGTGGCACATCACCCTCGCATGATGCTATTGTTACTGCTGTCCAAAGCTTGCATGAAGAGGGCTATACCCCACATTATGTGATAATCGATAAGGGATGGCAACGTCTTGTAATCAATCCTAAGGATCGCCATCTAAGACCCTCCTTAACGAATTTCGATGCAGATAAAAAACTGTTTCCACATGGACTAAAAGGCCTCACAGAGTCCCTTCAGCACCTTGGAGTACGCCATATTGGAGTGTGGCATGCCATGATGGGAGCAACTAACGGACTACATCCTGATTTGGCCCGAGTATACCATTTGCAAGCAAGCGAACAAGGACAGTTTTTTCTCGGAAATGATTTAGGTAAAAGTTTTGAATTCTATTGCGACTATTATGAATATCTCCGAGCGCAAGGCGTCAGCTTTGCACAAGTGGGAGATCAAATATGCGCCACACCTTTAATCCATCAAAATTTGCAGTTGGCACTACAAGCCGCTGCCAGCATCCATTTTAATCACGCACACCTCAATACCGACTGTTTACGCAATGAAAATCTTTTCTATTGGGGTACTTCAACAATAGCTAGGGCCGCAGAAGATCTTGATCCAGCCAATCCTGTAGGAGTGCGCCGCACCATTCGCAACAACCTTGCCAATGCTCTCTGGCTACAAAGCCTCATGTTGCCAGACCTTGACGTGTGGCGCACGGATGCGGATCCTAATGATATGTTGGCCGTACTACATGCCCTAAGCGGATCTTTGCTAACCATTGGAGATCCACCCGGAGCTGCTTTAAAAACCACATTGCAAAAATTAGTGCTACCTTCAGGAAAAGTTGTCACAGCCGATCAACCCCTTACTCTGTGCCGTGACTCTATCTTTCGCAATCCACTGGAAGACAAAGCCATCTACAAGGCCTTCACAAAGAAAGCTTCAACAGGAGTCGTTGCTGCATACAACCTATGCACCGGACGTCATACCTTGCACGGAACTGTTAGTAGTACAGACGTAGAGGCTCTTTCTGGCGAACGGTTTGCAGTATTTAGCCACCTGCATGGCTTAGTAGCTATTGTAGAAGCTGGTAAACCTGTGGAAATCAAACTAAAGCCACGACAATGTGATATTTTCGTGTTCGCGCCGGTAATAGTAGGGGTGGCAGTATTAGGATGTCATTTACTCTATTTACCGCCAGGAGCTATTACAGAGGTTGTTATTGAAGAAGACAGCGTACACATTAGTTCTATGATAGCAGCGCCCTTGCTCCTGTATTGTGAAAAGCAAGTGCTAGAAGTGCGCTGTAATGGACATGTATTGCCTTGGGAGCACGATGCCAAAAGGCATTTACTCAGCATTGATGTGCGCACGCATATTGAAGAAGTACCATCCGTCTATTCCATCACCTTCGAAGCGTAAAGCGATGAGGGCTTTTTAGGATTTTCACATCAGAGATCACAGACTCGACTTTAGGTATTTTGCCTACACAACATCCATTTTAGTAAGCGTGAAATAGACGGTGGCGATAGATCGCTTTAAAGATTACTCTTCAGGGCTATATCCTTGTATCCATCCTGCCGCCGAAGGCGATCCTAATCATCCTGTTTTAAAAAAAATGAATAGCTTAGGCTTGTTAAAATAGCCACTTAGATAGGAAAAAACAGGATGATTAGGATCGCCTTTGGCGGCAGGATAGGAAAATTTCAATAGACCAATCTTGCTCCAAAAAAAAAAGCCTAAAGTCGAGTCTGTGATCTCTGTGGTGAAAATCCTAAAAAATCCCTCAGAAACCTGTACTACACTTCCACTTCTTCGGTTAGGCAAAAGGCGCAGTCGCCCATGTCAAAGCCAGCTTTCATGACGTCTAGACGCTTCTTGGAAATGCCTCCCAAAAACTCTATCGTCTTTAAAAAGCGCGCGCGAGCTGTAAATTTACCCAAGATTTCAACCGAATCAAATAAGGGAGGACCAAATCGCTTACCCATTATCGAAGCAAACAACAACGGCATCACAATCTTCTTGTGATTCACACCAAACACCTTCGCAACATCTTTAGATGCCTGAAATAGTGCTGAAGAACCCCAATCCTCCACCGCGTCCAACTTCCAAATGATCGCCTGAATAATATACGCCCCATGCGGCAGCCTTATTCCATCCAATTGAAACAGCTCTGGAGTATATTTAAGATCATTAATGAAGAAGAAATTACAGAGATCAAAGAAATCCCCAAAATTCTTAATACGCGTGTGAATTAGCGGCATTAATTTATCGATGCGATTATCTCTAAAAGCCCATTCCTGCAAACGGCTCCATAGATTATCCACAGGGATATTATTGATGACGTAGTGCTGATTCAACCAATCAAGTTTTTTCACATCAAAAACAGCACCTGAAACGCCGACGCGGCTCACATCAAACTCTTTAATAAACTCATCCAAACCGTAAATTTCCTTATCTCCGAGCATGCTATAGCCCATCAATGACAAGAAATTCAAAAACGCTTCGGGCAGATATCCAGAATCGCGATAGTAAAATATTGATGTGGGATTTTTACGCTTCGAAAGCTTCTTCCCATCCGTACCTAAAAGCAGTGGCATATGCATAAAAACGGGAGCTTCCCATCCAAATGCCTCGTAAAGGTATACGTGCTTAGGAGTAGAACTCATCCACTCATCTCCGCGGATCACATGAGTGATCTTCATGAGATAATCGTCCACCACATTCGCAAGATGATAAGTAGGAAATCCATCAGATTTCATCAAAACTTGATCATCCACATCCGCCCAAGGAACTGTAATGCGACCTTTAATCGCATCTTGATAAACACATTCGCCAGTCAGAGGCACTTTCAAGCGAATGGTATAGGGTTGCCCTTGCCCCTCTCGCTGCGCGATTTCGTCGGCACTTAGGTTACGATAACGTCGATCATAACCCGAGCGCTCTCCTTGAGCAGCCATCACTTCACGCATTTCTTGCAGTTCTTGCGGAGTCGCAAAGCACTTGTATGCCTTGCCATCATCCAACAACTTCTGACAGTATTCGCGATAAATTTCTGTACGTTCAGATTGACGATAAGGTCCATAGGGGCCACCAACATCGGGACCCTCGTCCCACTCTATGTTACACCATTTCAAGCTATCAAAAATGCTTTGCTCATATTCAGGACGGCTGCGCGTGCGATCGGTATCTTCAATACGAAGAATGAACTTACCGCCATGATGTTTGGCAAATACTAGATTAAATAGTGCCATATAGGCTGTGCCTACATGAGGGTCCCCTGTTGGGGAGGGAGCAATGCGTACACGAACGGTCATAGGAACAATTCCTTACTGCTTGTTATGTGTCATGAACCAAATGAGATCTCTCATTATGTTATATGTTTCATTGAGCTGAAAATCGTTTTGCACAAGTTTGTCCAGGTCAACTTCCGCTTCGATATCCTTGTCCTTATCTTTATTCTGGATTTCCTTAAGAAATGCCTGGTACCCCTTATCATCCCGAATACGTTGTTCAGAGTTCTTTTTAAGTCTCTCAATGTACTTAGAATAGATATCTAAGCGCTGTTGCAGGTCAAAACGATAGAGCTTGGCAACGCGCGCGCGCTGTAAAAAGGGAATATCTAATAGCTTATCATCAAAATTATCTTCTATCTTATCTGGCTGTAACGGATATTTGGAGGTTTTTTCCCCGATGTCCGATGACGACATGGAACCTGGAATAACAATTTCCGGGATAACTCCGACCATTTGGGGAGTCTTTCCCGATACTGTATAGTAACGTCCACGTGTGACCTTATATTCCCCTTCTGGATTCACTTTGCTTTCTTGAGTGCCATTTAAGGTAAACGTCTGGAAAGAACCCTTACCATACGAATGCTCATCACCAACAATAATTGCTCTGCCATAGTCTTGTAGAGCTTGTGCAACAATCTCTGCAGCGGACGCACTTCCTTTATTGATAACGACTACCAATGGGCCATCCCACGCCATCTTGCCATCAAGATCGCGCATATGCTGCACTTTCCCTGTTTCATCCTTAATAGAAACAACCACACCTTTAGTGATAAAGAGACCCGTCACCGTGACTGCTTGAGCAAGAAGTCCGCCAGTGTTGGACCGCAAATCCAGCACCATGCCTTTGACATTGTAGGTCTTCTTCATCTGCTCGATGGCTTTTTGTAGGTCAGCTGCCGAGGATGTCTCGGGATCTTGATAGAAAGTGTGTAGTCGCAGATATCCAATAACACCGTCGCCAAAAGCTTCTACTGAAGACTCATAGCGAGCATCCGTAATCACTACTTCGCCGCGTTCAATCGGAATCTCAATATTCGTTTCCTTTTGATTACCCTCTCCGCCTTCCTCTTCTCTAATAACGGTCAAACGCACAGTTGTGCCCTGCTCACCGCGGATAAGCCCCACAGCATCCGTAATATCCATACCAACGATAGGCTCGCCATTAACGGCTATAATACGATCTTTTACCTTGAGCTTGCCGTTGCGTGCCGCAGGACCACCATCGACAATCTTTACTATTGTTAAACCCGTGATATCATCGCGCAACTGAGCTCCAATACCAAACAAACGCTGCTGCACGCCAATTAGAAAATCCTTGGCTTCGTCCGGGGTAAAATAGTTCGTATGTGTGTCAAATGAAGACGCTGTCGCCTTTAACACGTTCGCAAAAATTTCGGTCGTTCGCTTTTTTGCATCAGTGGTCAAGATTTCATCTTCGTACTTCAACTGATACTTTTCGATGCGTTGCTGAGCTTTTTCCCTTAACTCAGGCGTCATCTTCTCAGTAACATCACGTTGAAGCGCCTTAATTTTCTTTAACCGATCAAGAAGTTCGGTTTCGGAACTAACCCAATCCGGATCTTTGAATTCTTTTCTATCTACTTTTGCAGGGAGTTGATCGGGATTAATTGTCTTCATCAGCTCTCGACGACGCAGAATTGCCTTTCCCATAGCAGTCTGTATGGCGACAAACGTCTCGTAATTGGCGGACGAGTACTCCTTTATAATCTCTTGCAATTGAGCATCAGTGGGCTCTATCCATTGCTTGATATCGCTCTTAATAAAATACGTTTTTGAAGGATCCAATAACTCAAGATAGTTATTCAATGCTCTTTTAACAACAACAGGGTCCAACTGCTTTACACTCGCATGGGCAGCCATGATCTCATTCAGCTTACTCTTTACACCCT
The DNA here is from genome assembly GCA_964436955.1 of uncultured bacterium. Taxonomy (GTDB): domain Bacteria; phylum Chlamydiota; class Chlamydiia; order Chlamydiales; family JAJFMA01; genus CAMFKD01. The sequence continues at coordinate 36,537 of CAYTFC010000007.1, forward strand.
GAGCATCGATTTCCGGCAGTTTTGCCGAGAACGCCACGGGAAGCAATAGGCCAATTAAAACAAATAGACATCTCCGCAGCATCCGAGCCTCCCAAATAAACTTCCACCGGAAAAATTTGTATACTAGCGTCATCATACTTGAGTGAAACTTTTCATTCCAGGCCCCTGATCGCTAGTGAGCCTGGTTCCATAAGTCTCGGTGCGAATTGGAGCCCCAGGGAGGGAGCGCCCCTCTAGACATTTTTTTGCAAAAATGCTTGCTTTGAATTCATTAATATGTACAATAGATCTACTAATTAATCAATTAAGTATGAGTTTGTGCAATTTAAGTGACCAATAAAAAACGGTCAAAAGGAAATAAGGAATCAAACATGGCAACCAAGATAAAGACGACAAAGGGTAAGACCTCAGGAATGAAGAAACCGCCTATCGGCAAGGAAATTCTCTCCATTACTGAAGCTGCTCGACTTAATAACGTTACGCGGCAAGCAATCTATGTCGCAATTAAACTAAATAAACTAAGAGCCAAGAAAGAAGAAGCCCGTTGGGCAATTCATGTAAACGACCTAGAAGAATACAGGAAGAATAAGTATTCCAGGTCTAAGTCTGTTTTTGGCGGAGAACTGCTTTTTGATAATAAAAGAGGTTATTTCTCAGTTAATCAAGTGGCTCGCATGCTCGGCGTTCCACCCCAAAAAATTTATTACGCTACTCGCGTGGGCAAAATGAAAGCTCTGCGCAAAGGAGCAGCTTGGGTCATTCATGTAGACGACGTGAAGGACTACCAAGGCAAACATTTAGAAAGTAAGAGCATCAAGTTAGAAGCTTGCTAATAAGTTTGCTCTCTTACTTCATGCTGGCGTTCGCAAGAAGAACGTCAGCCGCATTCCCATCTTGAGTTCTTCTCGCGAATCTCTTACGATACGCGATACGTATAAATTCAGGAGATTTGAATGGGATTAAGAAGCACGCTATTAGCAAAAATAGGGTACGAGAAGAAGCGATATAAGCATCAGCTTCCTTACCCGCTTGACGCTTTGCGAAATCTATCTAAGGGCCATCCCGTGTCGACAATTTTTGATGTCGGGGCACACTACGGGGTGGTTACAGGTAAGCTGCGTAAAAAATTTCCGCAAGCTACTGTATACAGTTTTGAACCCCTACCTGCCAGCTTTGTCCAGCTATCGGCTGCACATAGTCATGATCGTCAGGTAAAGTGTTTTCCCTTAGCTTTAGGGGAGCAGGTCGGGGTAAGCCAGCTTCATGTCAATAGGTCGTCGGCAACAAGTTCGTTGCTACCCACTGTACAAGACGTATCGAAATGGGTGCCCATGAACCTTATCGAAACGGTGGAGACCGCCGAGGTTAACGTAACAACTATCGACGCATTTTGCGAGCTAGATAGGGTACGCCATATTGATATATTGAAGATTGACGCACAAGGCGGCGACCTTGCTGTACTACGTGGGGCCAGCGAGATGTTGACCGCCAGACGTGTGCGGCTAATACTTGTGGAAGTGAACGTCGTTAAAATGTACGACGGTCAAGCTGGCTTTCATGAGATTAGTAGCTATCTGTCGGGATTTGGATTTAGATTATTTGATCTTTTTGCCTTGTCCCATTCAGAAAACGGCCAGCTCAAGTGGGCGGACGCTATTTATTGCCAAGATGTTTAGGAAAAGAAGCCCCACTTTTTTGTGAAGACGCAACGAGATTCTATCTGACTAGAAAAGCCTTTAGCTTTTCGCGATCGCGAAGCCAGCGGGCATAAGCAAATTCTGCAGTCTCCAAAACTTTTTCTTTCAACTCTGCCGGAGGCGGCCACGCTTTGCTAATCGGTCCATTCTTGTTGAATAAATGCCCATTAACGCCGTCCTGAATATATTCATTCATCGTGGCGCCGTGATAACTAATGACAATTTTACCCAATGCTAGCGCTTCTAAAAAACTAAAGCCTATTCCTTCATAACAACGCGGTGCTAGGTAGTAATCAGCCTGCTGAACTTTCGCCATAAGCGCTTCTTTAGTCAGCCATCCCTGCAAATGTTCGACTTCAAAGGGAAAGGAAGGTAATGATGCTACAGGCAAGTCTGTTTTATAAATCACCTTTTCTACAGTACCATTCGGAAAGACTTCTTGAATAGTTTTCAAACCAATCTCTGATTCACGCTGCCAACAAAACACAGTATAGGGTGGAGTTGCTCTATGAGAGACCCTCTCTAAATTGGGTTCGGGAAAATACTGTGCCAAAAGCGAATGCATACCCCGAGTTATCATAAAACGGTGCAATTCCTCACAAAATGAAATCGTTTCAATACCGCAGATTCGATGAGCCAAGCACCGCATTCTTGGCAAAGGCTCAACCCCTTCCCACATAGGTACCCATATCTTACGCACGCCGCGTAGTTTCCATAAATGATGGGTTATAGAGGGGCGAGTTTGAAAGAAGATCACAAGATCGGGTTGATGGCCTTTAATCTGTTCTAAACATTGCTCTTCCGTAAATTCTTCGCGTCTAATGAGTTTAACGTCACCAATTTCATTAAGAATTTTAAGCAAAAAGCCATCACTTTGCGTGGCAATATGGCATTTACGGCCTAGGAATGCGATTTTCACTGTGAAACCTGATCTATCATCTCTACGATTTCAGAAGTGTCCTCGGTATCGCGAGGCTCGCCTTCTCCAATGACTTGAAAATCACGAATAAGGAGTTGAATGCTCGCTTTGTTTTGAAAAATATTGATTTGTGGAGTGAAGGCTACTCTCAAGGTAAGATCTTTGCGGCGCAGTTCTCGATAATGCTGAGCTTTACCAAAAGCCACTCCTTCTAGAATGCGATCCCCTTGCTGCAGATACATACGCAGATGTGTTTTACCGATCACCTTAGGTGGCCATGCTTGCACCGCATCGCAGTAGAGAACGGGAGGAGCATTTTCATTACCAAAAGGCTCTAAAAGTTTAATGGCCTCCATGAAATCAAAGGTAAGCTCTTGAAAACTAACTTGGCTATCCAAGTAGAGTTTACTGATGATATCGTCATCACCAAGTTCTCTCTCTACAGCGGATATAAAACGCTCTTTAAAAGCATCGATATTACTCGCCTGAATCGTCAAACCCGCAGCGTAATCGTGTCCTCCGAAGTTCAAGAGAAGTTCGGCACTCTCTTTAAGAGTGGTCAATAATGGAAATTCGCGAATAGAGCGGAGAGATCCCTTGCCGATTTTGCCATCAATGGCGATCATAACAGTAGGGCGATTATACATTTTGCAAATGCGGGTGCAAACAATTGCGATAACTCCTGGGTGCCACTTATCCGAGAACATCACAATCCCTTTACGGCTTAAGATTGCTTTGTCTGTATCTAAACTTTGCTCCACATCAGCAGACATCGTACGTTCAATACGCTGACGCTCTATATTATTAAGATCCAATTCTTTAGCAAGTATTTCAGCACCTTGAGCATCTTTTAGAAGAAGAAGTTCGACGCCTTTTTGCGGATCATCAATTCTCCCGAGACTATTTAGGCGGGGCGCTATTTTAGAAGCGATATCAAAAGTAGTTAGGTCTGTAGCATCAACCTCACAGACCTCCATTAACTTAGCCAACCCCATACGCTTTCCACGTCGCAATTGCCGCAGACCGTACCGCACTAAAACACGATTTTCGCCGAGTAAGCTGCCCATATCGGACACAGTTCCGAGAGCCACAAGATCAAGACAGCGCTTCAGGTCTACAGCATCCGCCGCAATTTTACCTTGGGCAACACGCACATTCATGATCGCATGTGCTAGTTTAAAGGCAACTCCAACGCCAGTCAGATCTCGGTTAGGATAGACATTACCAACTAGTTTAGGATTTAAAGTAGCCACGCAATGAGGGATTTCGTCGGTCGGCTCATGGTGGTCAGTAATGATGACATCAAGACTTTTTTCAATGACTTTAGCAATTTCAACAGCAGCTGTGATGCCACAGTCAACCGTAATCATCAGCTTGCATTCATGCTGCAAGGCATATTCAATGGCATCAACGAATAAGCTTTCGCGCAACAACGTGCGGCTTGAGATAAAAAAATGGGCATTAGCACCAATGTGACGCAAAAACTCGGTAAGAAGCGCTGTGCCTGTCATTCCATCTACATCATTATCACCATAGATAAGGATGGCTTCCCCTGTATCAATAGCATGACACACTCGCTTAACAGCCTGATCCATACCACCCAATAGAAATGGATCCAGAAGATCGGGTAATTTGGCATAAAGATAAGAATGGATCTCATCAAGAGAAGTGAAACCACGTGCAACAAGAATTTGCGCTGTAACAGGATGTAAACGAAACTCTTTGATAATAGATTCTTTGAGAGCCGGATCTTCTTTCGGATAAACCCAAACCGGTTCATCATGCGACGCGCCATTAGTCAGCATGCTTTAGCTCCTTGGTCTCACGCTGTATTGAAGCACGCGTCATTTGGCCTCTACGGTTACGCTATTTATGCGCACACGGCCAATAGCCCTGCTGGAAAGATGCCTATGCGTCACAGCTATGTATAAACGACAGCTGAGAATTGCTTAAGAACCTGTCCACCAAGAAACTTTAGATATACCTCCTACAAAGGCGAGATAAAGTGAGCTATTCCAATGTGCTAGCCCCTTGTATACCTGTTCCTAGAGTGGTCTGTCAAGTCCATTTTCGAGAGCAAGAGCTATACAAATTACATCTTAATCGTGCCCGATCCCTACCTCGCTTCTCAATAACATCCTAAACCGTGCCCGCGCCCGTGCCTGAAAAAAAACTTCTAATCAGATAACTGAATTTAGAAAACGGGATAGGGCACGATTAGGATGTTATGGGGAAAGTTAGCGGGCTCGGGCACGAGTGGAGTGTCATTTACAGGAGTGTTGGAGATCGGAAATTTGAGGGGATAAAAAAAGCGCTGCCTAGCGATAGGCAGCGCATAAGATTCTTTACGCTTTACGCAGCTTATATTCTTCTTGTTGCTGTTGCTCTTCCCTATCATGGAAGTACAGCATAATTGGAGAACTGATAAACAATGAAGATATTGTTCCTACAATCACACCTACAGTCATGACGAGCGAAAATCCGAATATTGAGCTACCACCAAACAATAACATACAAAGCAACACGACCAGTGTTGTACTTGACGTCATCAATGTACGACTTAGTGTAATGTTAAGTGCATGATTAACCATATCGCGGAACTTCATCTTACGTAGGACGCGCACATCCTCACGAATACGGTCAAATACAATAATTATATCGTTTAGCGAATAACCTAGAATGGCCATTACAGCGCCCATAATCTCCAGGTCGATCTGCACAGAAAAACCCATCACATGCGCCACCGCTAGCACTCCTAACGAAACAATCACATCGTTCACTAAGCCAACGACAGCCGCGATAGCATACTTGAACTCGAATCGAAGGGTAATGTAGATCAAAATAGCCGCTAATGCTAGGCACAATGCCCATAGCGCGTTATAACGCATCGCATCAGAGAACTGACCACTCATGACTGTCCAGCGGTTGTAAAGCTGATCTAAGTCCGCATGTCGCACTTCCAATCCGGCTTCCTTCAACGCATGAGTTACCCAGACGATACGAGGATTCTTCTCGTACTGGTATTCATATTTGCCTTCATTAGACAGCTCCAATGGCAAGCCATGGAATACGCCACCTGCTTCTTCCACACCCATACCAATCTGAATTTTGATTTGATTGGGTCTGCTAAGCTGTTTTACTTGCACGTCCTTAGCGGCGATACCTTGACGCTCTAATGCTTGCTTAGCTAGTAGGCGGTAGCTGTCCACATCTTTCTTTTCTTGGAGTTCAACTGTCAACGAATAACCACCAGTAAAGTCCATACCCATGATGGTGTTACGCTCTGCATAGAGCAAGTAAAGGCTTGCAACACAAAGGACGCCAAAGGTGATGAAAGCTGTTTTGGCATAGGATAAGAAATCAATTTTGGTGTTGCCAATCCAATGAGACATCGTCAGGTTCTTGTGCTTAGGATCCTGCACCCAACCCGCAAAAAAGAAACGTGTCATGAAAAGACCAGTAAACATCGATGAGGCAATACCGATGATGATGACCGTTGCAAAGCCTTTAATCGGCCCGGAATCGAATTGTGTCAAAATTAAAGCGGCAATGATGGTTGTGAGGTTGGAGTCCACAATAGCGCTAAACGCTTTGCGATAGCCGGCTGACAACGCTGAGCCTAGGCGGCCGGATATTTGGAATTCTTCTCTGAACCTCTCAAAAACCAGCACGTTAGCATCGACCGCCATACCGATAGTCAATACGAGACCAGCAATACCTGGGAGTGTTAAGGCTGCACCAATGTTCTGTAGCACGCCCCACATGATCAGTAGGTTGAAGAGAACCGCTACGCAGGCCACTAGACCAGCAAAACGATAGTATCCACACATCATGATCACTACGCACAAAATGGCGATACCAAAAGCAACCATACCTTTTGTACGTTCTTCAAGGCCAAGGTCCGGGCTGATGTTTTCTTCCGACAAAATACGTGGTGTAAAGCTGAGCGATCCGGCTTTGAGGTCAGCAGCCAGCTGATTTACTTCACGTTGTGTAAATCGTCCTGTAATACGCGCTTGCGCACTCAGTGCGGCCTGCAAAGTAGGTGAGCTAATGATGCGGTCATTCAAAATCACCGCCATGCGCCAACCGCTACCGTTGGTGTACTTCTCCTTGGATGTTCCCGCTACTTCTTCTTTAGCGAATTGCGAGGTCCATGCATAGAAATCATCTCGTGGGTTGCCGGAGCGATGTTGCCCATCATAGGAGCTCTTTACTTCAAAGCTCAACATATTGCCTTCAGAAGGATCATATCCTACCTGAACGTTCGACAGGCTGGAACCTTCTAGAGCATAGTTGCGGAAGACAAACATTAAGGGGTGAGTGTATCCCTGCCACGCATTGTAGTCGTCACCGGATCGCACTGCGATAGAAGACACAGCATCATCAAAGGCGCCACTAACGGACTTTTCATCGGGATTACCGAGGCGTAGACCATTTTGGTAGAGAAGACGCGCTTGCTCCGATCGTGGGCGGATTTGTCCACCAAGCATGTCACCACCTAGGTGCTTCCATGCGATGGAATTGATGCTATCAATGTCTTTGCGGTTGGTAACAACTGCTTCGTTCCATACGTCTTGTAGGAAGCGATCGGAGGCATTAAAGAGGTCTTTGTTCTCGTTATTGCGAGCATCACGTGATGGAGGGCCAAACTTCTCGTTCACAATATGGAATGTCATGGTAGAAGCTTTTACAAGCTCGCTAGCAGATAGACCTTGTGAACCAGGGAAGTCTAGAATGATGTTTTCACCTTCAACGCGAATGGATCTCTCAGCTACACCCATCTTGTTGATACGTGTGTAGAGTTCATTAACAGCTTGATTAAGGTCTTCTGGTTTGGTAACAGGACGGCCATTTTGGTCTGTGAGGCCAATACGCACTGTTTTACCGCCAGAAAGGTCCAGGCCCCACTTCAAAATTTTCGAGTCATCACCACGGAAATATTTGCGACCACTCAATTCAAAGTTGTCTACAAATACGTTCTTAGTAGGAGCAGGGACAAAGAGACGGTTTACGGGATCTAAGTCCACCTGAGCTGTGTGATACTCGTCACGCCATTTAAGCAGGTCCTCGTGAATTTTGTCTTCAATGCGGTTGAGCGTCAAAATGCGCTGCTCAACATCGGTATAGTCTAAGACTGCAAAGCGTTTGCTTCCTTTAACAGAAAAGTCTTCACGAGTCGCTTTTACCAGTGCGTCATAATAATTAGGCAGACGGAAAATGTAGTCGTGTTTGTATTCAGGTGCAATCCCCCAAGAGTTGCCGGGATAATGCATGAATCCGCGCTGCTCTAGTACGGTTACTAAGGCATTAAAGTCTGTGATAAGGGCTTGAGCACCCTCGGCGGATGGAACATCGCGGTACTTCTGTATAATATCTTGCAGACCTTTAGCAATAACATAGATGCCATCGGTTACAAAGCCTTCTGGAGGGGCTTCGGGTGACAGTACTGGCGCATACACGACTAATCCAAGGCGCTGCTCTTGTTCAGGCAGCTTTTTAAAGGCTTCATAGCCTTCAATAGGAAAGTTCGCTCTGACTAAGTCGGGATGCTTGGGATTCCAAGAACCTGCGAGAAGGTTTTGAATCTGCTCAGATTCCTTTTTGGCCAATGAACCTAAGTTAAAGGCCATAAGGCTGTGACTGTCGGTTAATGTGCTAAGGTTTACGGCGTAGCCATCTGGTCGCGGTGCGAGGGTTTCGTCAGAAGCTTGGGAGATTCTTGCGAGGTCATTAATCAAGAAGCTTGTAATTTTGTCCTTGAGAAACGCTTGCTCATCAGAATTCGGTACAGTATTTACGAGGGTATTGATGTCAGGATACAGAACAAGGCTTATAAGATTAGCGTCCCAATCCACCACAATGGACTGAATGTATGGGTTACGTCCACCCAGGTCAATGACTTGTTGGCGTGTGGTGGCATTATAGGGAAGGGCTCCGTCTTCAAAGGACTTAGCAACAGCATCCGCAGTTAATGGCTTCTGAACAGCGTCAAAATCGGCTTGATTTTGTTGCAGAATGGTCGCAGCTTGTGCCAAGAAGGCTATTTGCTGATCATATAGAGCAACGCGTTCGCGTGTTTCACCATCTAAGGATGCGGTTTTGCCATCTTTGCCAGACAGCTCTTGACGCTTCGCAGAAATTTTGGTGGAAACACTCTGCATCTGTGCAGCGAGCGCTTTTGTCATTCCGCCTTCTGGCAGGTTGGTTGTTTGCGAAACGGTATGTGCAATGCGTTTAAAAATAGCCTCTGTCGGGCCAACAAGAGCCTTTTTAGCGTCCACAATATCTTGAGCAAAGCTTAGCAGAACATCTTGCTGTTCAGGTGTAAGTTCTCCTTTAGCTACCAGCTCGGCTTCCTGAGCCTTCGGACTGGTTCCACCCACTGCTGCAGCGAGGTGCGCCACTCGATCAATCACCAACGCTTTATAAAGAGGTGTAGGTGTTCCTTGAGCATCAAAGCGAGTGGTAAATTGAAACAGCTGGTCGATATCTGTTTGATCAAGATGAACGCCAATACGTCTTTCCACCACTATCGTCGTGCCTTGATCAGAAGCGACTTCTTTACCTAAGCGTAGTTGTGCGGGTAGAAACGGGATGCGTTTACCGGCCTCAGGCAACACTGCTTTGAAACGTTGCGCATCTGCGGCGTTCGTAAACGTCACGTCTATAAAACGCGGATCGGATTCGCGTAACGTGATGGCGTTTGGGTGAACCTGCAACAGCTTTGCAAATGATTCCAGCCATTCAACTGACTGCGGCTCCAAGACGTCGATTCGATCGACAATCTGCCCCGCAACTTGGTGCGATTGTTCCAGTCCAACAGGCTCCTTGAGAGGCTTGGAGTAGAAAAAGACCGTTGGGAGGACGTTATAAAGAGTGATGAGCAAAACAGATATAATGAGATATAGCTGCCAGCGTTTTTGCCTTTCCATTGCAGAAACTTCCTTAACGACGTGATTCAGAAGGATGTTTTTTAGCAGAACACAATGATCATAATTGGAAAGGGTATCATGTAAAACCGGATTCTGTCTAGGGAAAACTCAACTTTTGAAAATCTCCATTTTACAGGATGCAATGATGGACTTTAGGAAGGACGAAAAGGACAGTAATAAAGACGCAAAGGACGCAGCAAAGACAGCAACCTATGCGGTCCGTTTATTTATTGTCTTACTACAGTCTTTTGCGTCTTTGATCGGACATAAAAAAAGACAAGGTTGAAACAACCTTGTCTTTTATTGAACAAATATTCTGTCGAAAACTTAGGCTGGAGAAGCCGCGCGGTTTGCTTCTGTAGCAGAAGCATTTTGTGCCGCTTTGTCTTCTTCTTCCCTTTTCTTGCAGCGCTCGAGGAACATTTTGTTCAGAGCAACTACTGCAACTAACCATGCTGCTACAATCACAATCAAAATGACTGCAACGTATGGCGTAATTGCAGAGATAGCACCAACAAAGGAGAACAAGAGGATCTGAATGAGCGATCCGCCTGATTTACCTAGTCGAGCACCTACTACGTCAACTGCAGCTTTCCCTTTCACTTTGGATTCTGGGTCCAATGGGATATAGCTCATTTCCTTAGTTGGGTCGAAAAGTGAGTACTTCGCAGATTTACTCATAATGTTCTGAGCCGATCCGAACAAAACAGCAAGCATCAATGGTGTTGTTGCAAAAGCTGCTGCTAGTCCAGCGAAAACATCACCAAACATCATGAATCCAAAAAAGCCCATACCAGTAACAATAAGAACAACTGGTGTAAAGAGGGCTCCAAAGCGCCATCCTAGGCGACGTACAACGTTACCACCAACTAGCAGCATCATTAAGATGGTGACGATACCAGTTACTGTTGAGAATCCACCCATAAATGCGGCATAGGAGTTGTGGTCCGTATATTGCATCTTTACAGAAGCTTTCCAGGTCACTTCAACGAGATTGATCGCTATGCCATAACTCATAACAATGATCGTCAAGCAGAGCAAGTATGGGGAGCGTGCGATGAAGACAAAGCCTTCCCAAATACCCATTTTGAGTTTTTTCTTTTCTTTCTTTCGCTCGTTTGGATCATAGAAGCGAGGGTCAGGAAGAACGTTTTTATCCATCCAGTAATAAGCAGCCATAATTATCAAGCCGCCTAGAACAACCATGGACATTAGGTAGTTCAAGGTTACGCCCCATTTATCCACGCCTGGTGCTGGTTCCCAGTTAGAGAAATAAATAATCATTGGGCCGGAAACAACCAAGGCAGCATTAAAACCCAAACCGAATAGGTTATAGAATCGCTTTGATTCCGAAACGCGCGTAATTTGGTTAGCAAAGCCCCAGAAGCAGAGGGACAATACAGCGCTACCCCATAATTCGGACATAATATAGAAAAGGGAACTTGTCCAATGCTGAAGAGCTTTTGTTAGTCCAATCCAACCGGCTGGTAGCCAAGATTGCATGGTCATTGTCGTTTCATCAGAGAGATGAAGGAAGTCTTTATAGGGGTGGAACACGAAAGGAAAGGCCGCGAAAAACACCAAAAACGCAGTGACTGTTACGTAGAAAAGCGCAGGACGGTTCAATACATTACTCAGCTGGGAGTAGATGATCATGAACAGAATCGCTCCTGGAACAGTACCGCAAACTTTCAAGAAAGGTAGTGCTTCAGCGCCAGCATCAGTAACAACCAGTGCGTCTTTTGAATCGCGTAATACTGTGTAGTTAAAAGATATAAAAAATGCCATTATCAGCATCGGAATGAGCTTTTTCAGCTCGAAATTGTGGATCGGCCACAAGAAGGCTCTCCACTTTCCGAATTCTTGTTCTAAACTTTGTGCCATACATATCCTCAATGAAGTTTGCGACAGATCTCAATTTACTGAAAGAGACTCGTCATGAAAGAGTTACTGTTTTGAAGAGGTTTATTATAGAGAAGACCTACCTAAATTTCAAGGAAAACATTTGGTTCGTTGCACTTAGGATTGCTTTTTATAGATATAATAAGTAGAAAAAACCCTTCGAAAAAGCTGAATTCGAAGGGTTTAAGTGAATTACTGGACTACCGACTAGACGCGGTTGAACTCTGGGGAAGCAGCCAAAGCAGCGAAGTTGTTTTGGTGAGTGATTGCTTCGACATAGCTATTCCATAGTTCTGGCTCAACACGGCCATGACGGATAGACGCGATGAGTTCACGTTTAACAGTGCGCAGATCTTTTTTTGGTGTCAATTTACGGACCATATCTTTATCGCCAGCGAGACGTGCCATGTTCAACATGCGCTCGAGGTCTTGTTTCGTAAAGGCGATTTGATCACGACGCTTACGTGAACCGCGAGCTGCCCGTGGCTTTGGTGGAACTGTAATAGGCTTATCAACGTTAGTAACAAATTGTTTAATAAGAGTGGTTAGTTGCTTTGGATTCTCACCCTTCATTTTACGCATTGTGAAGTGGTGCATATAGCCACCGGTACTAACAGGAAGATAGCGGCACAGATCGTTTTCTTTTCTAGCGCCAATTTTTTTTATTGCGCTTGCAATAAGGCCTTCTAGATCCTTTATGTCCGTTTTACTGAACTTTTCGTTTTTTGTGTCTTGTTGAGTCATGTTTTACCTACCTTATGTGTTTTCTTGTGATGAATAATAACTTTTCGTAGTAAGCCCTTAACCTAGAACATAGGACCTACTCCGACTTGTCTGAACGACAAATCGGTTATTCTCATGCACCCGACAAACAACTTTGAAACTGTTAGTTTCAAAGGTCTCCGCTGTTTGTTGGTTTTCAGTTTAACTCTTCTTAAAAACCGATGCCCTGTTGGTAAACGGGGTTTTCACCACTCTTCTCACTCACCCCTAATGAAACCAACCAGTTGGAGCATGGTTCTTAATTTACTATTTCGGAACTTTATAGAATTATGTCATTCGGTGCAACTTAAAATCAACAGATAAGGCTCACAAGCCATATGAATCTATATTTTCCGTTGTGACAAAAATCTGAAGTTTCTCTAGGTAACGCTATAAATGTAGATCTTTTTGTTTCCTTCGGTATTTTTTTTCGTTGGAATGTATGATGATTGCCTTGAAACTGAATATGGTCTAAAATTAATCACCTAATACTGAATTTCATTCAAAATTGGAGAAGCAGAAAATGAGTCTACCAATTCATTCATCCAAATCATCTGGGCCTGTTAATGTCATTGCGGTGGCCGCGGGCAAGGGTGGCGTGGGAAAATCTACAGTTACGGTTAATTTAGCTTTAGCATTGAGTTTGTTAGGACATAAAGTTGGAATTTTGGATGCAGACTTATATGGACCATCTTTGCGGCGCATGCTCCCGGAGGATCAACTTCCTTCACAAAAGGGTCCTTCATTACTGCCAGCAATGTGTAAAGGGGTACGTGTGATGTCGATGGCATATTTCCGCCAAGACAATGTAGCAACGGCTGTGCGAGCACCAATAGCGAACAGTTTGATTAGTCAGTTTTTAGATCAAGTAGAATGGGGACCGTTGGATTATCTTCTCATCGATTTCCCACCGGGAACTGGGGACATCCAACTGACTCTAAGTCAGAAGGCCAAGTTAACAGGAGCTGTCATGGTGACGACTCCTCAGCAGGTCGCGGTGATGGACGTGCGCAAAGCTATGCATCTTTTTTCCCAGGTGCATGTGCCGGTGCTTGGTATTATGGAGAATATGAGCTACTTTATTCATCCTGATTCAGGTGAGACGCTTCACTTATTTGGACAAGGTGGTGGGCGGCGGTTATCGGAAGAGACGGGTGTTCCTTTTCTTGGCCAAATCCCTATTGACCCGGTGTTGAGTGCATGCGGAGATGAAGGCCGATCTCTTTTCGATGAAAAAAGCATCTCGGGCGCGGCGTTTAAGCAATTGGCACGTCAGGTGGTGGAGAGGACAGATAGCTTAAGGGCAGATGGCATGGGGATGTTAGAGAGTTTTGAATTGGTGTGGAAGGAGATGGTAGCACGATGAACGCAGCAATATCTTTCCGTGTAAAACGCCTCGAACAAGTCGATAACCATTGTTTTTTGATTGAATGGAATGATGGACGTACTGACATCTATCGTTTAAGCCAACTGCAAAGGCATTGTCCATGCGCAGGCTGCGTTGAGGAGCATAGTGGACGCCGCCAAGTGGATCCTGCATCGGTAGATGATGGAGTTCGTGGGGTTAAGATTACAAGTGTTGGGCGCTATGCGCTGCGAGTACAATTTGCATCAGGTTGCAGTAACGGCATTTACGGTTTTGATATGCTAAGAGCGTTATCTGATACAACCAAAAGTCGCTAAGTTTAGAGAGGATTAAAATGAGTAAGTGGATCGGTTTATTTTCAGTTCTTTGCACTGTGATGTTACTGACGGTACAATGTTCGTCTGACCATGGACATCGCCACACAGCGATGACTGAATGGACTAAGGATAATGGCAGGATTAAGACCCTCGCTACTACCTGTATGATCAGTGATTTGGTGGAAAAAGTGGGTGGGAAGCATGTTGATAACATTTGCTTAATAGCCCCTAATTTGGATCCGCATAGTTATCAGTTAGTCAAAGGAGACGACGAAAAACTACAATTTGCATCCATTATTTTTGCAAATGGGTTGGGACTGGAGCATGGTCCAAGCTTACATCAATACCTTACGAATAGCAAAAAAGCTGTGCAAGTCGGAGATGAAATAGCCAAAACAGCACCTGAAGCAGTGTTGACATTTCAAGGCCAGACTGATCCACATATTTGGATGGACATTTCCTTATGGATGCGTGCATTACCCGTGGTGGTAAAGGCGTTGAGCGAACAAGACCCTGCTCACGCAGAGCTCTTTCGAACCAATGCTGAAAAACTTAGTCAGGAAATGGGTATGGCTCATAAAAAAACACGCGAAGAGCTACTGACTGTTCCGGATAGTAAACGTTTTCTGGTCACTAGCCATGATGCCTTCAACTACTTTGCTCGCGCTTATCTCGCTACTGACGAAGAATTGAAAAACAACACTTGGGAAAAACGCTTTCAAGCACCCGAAGGGTTGGCTCCTGAAAGCCAATTGAGCAGCAAGCACATCCAAGAAATTCTGACTCACCTGATGAAATATCGCATTCACGTGATTTTCCCGGAGTCCAACCTCAACAAAGATTCCATTCGTAAGTTGGTTCAGGCGGGCCAAGAAGAAGGACTACATCTGGGCATTGCGGATGACCCTCTTTATGGGGATGCGATGGGACCTCCCGGATCTGATGGTGATACCTATCTAAAAATGATCGATCACGATAAACGCATATTAATGCAGTACTTAAACAAACAACCCGATCAAATGGAATGACACATCACCCGAATTCTCAATCTGCTGTCGCAGCCTACCAGTTGACTGTCAACTATGATAGAACACCGGTCTTATGGGATATTTCATTTGAAATCCCCGCAGGACAGCTGGTGGGAATCATAGGGCCGAATGGCGCTGGCAAAAGCACATTAGTCAAGACGGCTATGGGGCTACTACAACCCATGTCTGGTAAGGTCCAATTTTTTGGGCATTCGCTGACAGATTTGCATAATCGGATTGCGTATGTGCCGCAAAGGGAGTCTGTGGACTGGGATTTTCCAATTACGGTCCATGAGCTTGTGCTCATGGGACGCTACGGAAGACTGGGACTTCTGCGACGTCCAAGAGCTGCAGATCACGAGGCTGCGGATTACTACTTGGATTTGGTTGGCATGATGGAATTCCGAAATCGCCAAATCAGTCAGCTTTCTGGTGGTCAACAGCAGCGAGCGTTCATTGCTCGAGCACTCATTCAAGAGGCCGAAGTCTATTTTATGGATGAGCCTTTTGCTGGAATCGATCACGCGTCTGAAAAAGTGATCATGGAGCTATTGCGGCAGTTAAGAGATAAAGGTAAAACCGTTTTTGTTGTGCACCACGATCTGAATACAATCGAAAGCTATTTCGATTCAGTAATCATGCTAAATATTGCCTTAATTGCTTGCGGGCGCGTGTCCGATGTATTTACGCCAGAAAATTTGAGCAAGGCATACGGCAAAAGCTACGCGCTATTGGATGAGGCACTACGTCTTTCCAACGCTCGCCAAAGCGGAATAGGTTAGACATGCTACAATCACCTTTCCTCTTTTTCACAGATGCGGTGCTGCGGGCGCCCACGATTGGATGCATGTTGATGTGCCTTGCAGCATCACTCGTGGGAGTGATTGTGTTTTTACGGAAGGAATCTCTGCTAGGAGAATCTCTCTCCCATGCGGCCTATCCCGGAATTATTGCAGGTGCGCTTGTCACAGGTCTTTGGATTGGCGATGAAGCGTCTGAAGAGTGGCTAGCATTGCTTGTATTTTTGGGAGCATTCTCATCCGCTTTTATTGGACTAAAGATCATCGCATGGTTGGAAACACGCCACCATATTCGCAGCGACTCCGCTCTTACGTTTGTACTTGCTTCGTTTATGGGCATTGGAATCACTTTAGCAAGTCATATTCAGTTTACGCATGCCACGCTCTATCGGCAGTCACAGAACTATTTGTTTGGGCAAGCGGCGACAATGACGGATCAGCATGTCGTCATGTATGGCAGCTTGGCACTTTTTACAATTGCCATCATCCTAGCTCTCCAAAAAGAACTGCAGCTTATCACCTTCGATCGGGCCTTTGCCAAAACTACCGGTATTAAAGTGTCTTGGGTGGATTTTGCAGTTTTCACATTGGTTGTGTTGGCAGTCGTATTAGGACTGCGTTCCGTTGGCGTGGTTCTTATGTCGGCGATGTTTATAGCCCCTCCCGTGGCGGCTAGACAATATACCCACCGCTTCAGTGGTATGCTAGTCTTAGCAGGCATCATTGGTCTTCTTAGCGGCTTTTTAGGAAACTACCTATCGGTCGAACTTTCCGATGTTATCGAAAGCTACTATCCCTCCTTGCGTTTGGCCCTTCCCACTGGTCCTATGATCATTCTAGTGGCTTGCACATTCTGCTTTTTATCCTTGTTAATAGCACCTGAACGAGGGTTGCTTCGCCGGTTGCTACGCATTGGCGGCTTTCGTTATCGCTGCGTGATGGAGAATACGATAAAGTGCATTTGGCGGTTTGGGCCAAGAGCTCCTGTGACTTATGAACAAATTCATCACTTTCAGGGCGTTTCAAACCTCTACCTACGATTTGTGTTAATTCGCTTGATCATGGGCGGATGGGTTGTGAGACTAAGGAATGGCATGTATCGGCTGACCAAAGATGGACGCCATCGCGCGGCTCGCATTGTGCGTTTACATCGCCTGTGGGAGCTCTATTTGGCTGATCAACTTGGGCTCGGTATTGAGAGGGTGCACCGCAACGCGGAAGAGATGGAGCACATTCTTACTCCCGAAATTGAAGAGAAGCTGACACAATTGCTAAACAATCCCAAGAGTGACCCACATGATCAACCCATTCCTCCTCGTAAGGCACTCTAAATGACAAATAACCCTTACTACGACCAAGATTTCTTTAGTTTTCTCTGGATATTTATTCAGCGCCTGTTTGGATTTATGACGGGTCAATTGGGTTTGGCTAGCATTGCCGTAGATGAAGTACAAATTGGCGTGCTGTCACTCGTAGCAGTCTCTTCCGCGCTTATTGGAACGTTTCTAGTTTTGCGTCGCATGACAATGCTAGCAAACGCCTTGTCGCACACAATCTTATTGGGAATTGTAATCGCATTTCTACTTACAAATGCTCACACAAATGAAGCCTCCCAACATCTGGGTGGACTCAATATTCAGGCTATGCTCATTGCCGCTGTTGTCACAGGGCTGGGAACGGCATTTCTCACACAATTTTTCACAACCACAATCGGTTTGCAGGAAGACGCAAGTACAGGTCTCGTGTTTAACGTGTTGTTTGCCTTAGGTATTGTGCTTGTCACTCTCTTCACGCGAAATAGCCACATCGGTGTAGAAGCAATTATGGGCAATGTCGATGCCTTACAAGTTAGTGATCTGAATCTTGTTTTCGTCATTCTGATATTAAACTTGGTGGTTCTCGGCGCCTTCTATAAGGAATTCAAAATTACGACGTTTGACCCCTTGCTATCGCAAGCTCTGGGCATTTCAGTAGGTCTCTTTAATTATTTGCTAATGCTGCAGGTTTCCATTACCAGCATTGGAGCATTTAGGGCTGTTGGAGTCATCATGGTATTGGCTTTGATGACAGGGCCTCCCCTTACGGCGCGCCTGCTCGCACATCGATTGGGGCGGCTACTTTGGGTGGCCACAGGACTGGGAGTGCTTGCAGCTATTTTTGGAGTCGCTTTGGCAAGACACATGCTCACCATGTTTGATCTAGCCTTGTCTACCGCGGGATTAGTAGTGTGCGTTGTGGTACTATTCTTTATCGTTGCCTTGCTGTGGAATAGTTTCAAATGGCTACGCCGCCCGGTTTAAATACCATGCGGCGCTGGACATTCCGGCCAAGGGCTAGTCCAAATATTGTAGAGTATCCACAGCATTATCGTTCCCACAATGGCATCAAAAATTCGCGAACCAATGGGATTTAAAATAAACCTTCGTAACAATCTAGCACACAATCCCAGCGTTAAAAACCAAATAAAAGATGCCACGATTGCTCCGACCGCAAACTCGATACGTTCCTCTTGAAGGGTATAACGTAAAGCCACTGCCCCAATCAAAATAACGGTATCAAGAATGGCGTGAGGATTTAATAGACTAAAACCTATAGACGTAAGAATGACTCGTCCTCGTGATGCTACGTCATTACCTCCGAAAGTCAAAGCTTCCATATATCCGCCAAAAATTGCGCGGCGCCACGAACGAAGGGCGTAACATCCGATAAAGACTACGCCACCCCAAAGAAATAGTGTATGCAGCCATGGCACACAAGCAATACAGTGCGAAAGGCCTAGTGCGCCAGCCATAATGAGGATTGCGTCGCATACTGTGCAGACAACGATAACTGTAAGGACGTGCCGGCCTAGAGCCCCCTGACGTAATACATACGTGTTTTGAGGGCCAATTGCCATAATCAGAGAAATGGACAAGACAAAACCTTGTCCTATAGGACCGGACCAAAAATTTTCAATCATGATAATGAAAACCTCGACCGAGCTTTTGACGCTCTAATTTCAGCATAACCCATTAGTCAATTATCCGCGAATTTACACCTAAATAGTTAATCTAGAAGGGAATGCGATGGAAAGGGCTGGTTAATGCCGCTTCGACCCTGATTGCTACCCAATGCTGTCAACTTAAAATAAATCCTTGTTAATGCCGCTTCGGCGAAGCGGCGCTACAACGTGTAACAAAACATGTAGAGCCACTTCGCCGAAGTGGCAGCCCTAATATTTTTCCTTGTTTTGACGACATTGAGTTCGTCATGGCTGAAATTAGGTTTTCAGATTTCTCGTTGATAGATTTGGAGTATTTGATCAGCAACCGACTCCCAGCTGTAACTACGAACGGCTTCTGCGCCACCTAGTACTAATTGATGAGATAGGAATGGATCCTGCGCAATGCGTTCCATGCAATCGACAAGCTGTTCTTGGTTGCCATTTTCATAGAGAAGTACATCTTTACCTTGGGTAGTGAAACCAGGAATTCCTCCGACATTGCTTGCAATGACGGGGATTCCAGCTGCCCAAGCCTCTAAGATGACAATCCCGAATGGCTCCATACGTGACGGCAGTACAAACATGCTGGCTGCACGATATGCGCTTGGTAATAGCGGATCCTCTGGAGAGAATCCTGGCACGATTAAGAGATGATCCTCGACACCGAGTTCCTTGGCTGTAGCAAGAATCTCCTTATGATAGTCCTCTACATTGATAGGACCAATCAATACGAGTTTATAGCTAGGATGTCGCTCCACAAAGCTGGCGAAGGCACGTACAAGCAGGACTTGATTTTTCTGAAAGTCGATCCGGGATACACACAGAATAATTTTTTCCGTTTCATCAATCCCAAATTTATTTCGGAACAAGGAAGCATCTGCAGATTGAAAGATCTCTCGATTGACCCCATTGGGAACATAGAAAATCGGTTTATTCGGATATTTCTTTTGCATGGCCTCATACTCGTCCTTGCCCACACATACAATGGCATTGGCATCATCTAGCGTCTTTCGAGCGCCAAAGAACCATCCAAAGAGCTTTCCCCATTCCCACTTATTCTTAAAGGGTTCTTGCATTTTAGCTGAATGGTCCTCTGGCATAGTGAGATAACCACCATGAATGCTGACCACATAAGGAATGCCTCTGAGACGAGCGACTGTGCGTGCAATCCCTCCTAAACGGTGCTGAACGTGCGTATGGATGAGCGATAGGTTGGGTTCGCGCAGCAAGGCCCAGAACATGCAAAGTGAAAGTGGACTACCTCCTTTAAGCTCCATTTTATGCTTAGAATCCTGGCTCAGACCAAACCACGGGAAAACAAATCGGTGACGTCTCACAGTCACTCCATCGACAACCTGTTCGCCACATTGACAGAACATATCTGTGCAAAAGATGATGCTTGGAATTTCGCGAGCATTCAATTGCTTAGATATGTTCCAAACGACAGATTCCGTGCCACCCCATCTATTCAAATTAAAGCGGCGCATTACGTGTGCAATTTTCATGAGTATCCTGTAACAAAATCTAACATTCTATTGAGACCTTTCAAATTAATAGCCTTGAAGTGCTGTGTATCGCTTGGTCGAATGAGGTGCAAATAGCGAATGGCCAATACTAACAGAACTGCATAGACAGCCGATAATACAAATAGCATTAAAAGATTGGCTTGCGGAAACGCTAGGTACAAAAGCCCTGCAATCAAGAGGGATGGTATAAATATGCGTAGCAAAAATCCTACCGGAATATAGAGACCACCTACAAGCTTGCGAATGACATACAACTTCAAGGGTGTAATCACTAAGAAGGTGGCGACAATCGCCACTAAGGCACCTGGGATTCCCCAATTAGAGATAAAATAGTAGTCAAAACTAAGGTTCACAATCAAGTGCACCACATTTAACCACATGGTATTGGCTACTTTTTCCGTGGCCGTCAGTGCCATGGAAAGGGGAATCCAAACCATTGGTAAAATACGGAAAAGACAAAAGAAGGAGGCGATCAAGCCAGCAGGGGCCATGGCTTCTCCATAGATAATACGGATAGCTTGAGGCGCAAAATAGGCGCCAAAACAGCCCAGGGGAATGACTACAACGGCCAGGGCTTGATAGACAGCCGCGGTGAGATGCCCTAAACTAGATTGACTACGCGTATAGGCCTCCGAAAAGGCAGAGGTAAACAGCGTTTGCAGAGCCATAGGAACAAAGGTAAGCAACTGACTGGCTAAGAGTAGCGCTAGGGAATAATACCCTAAAAACTCATGTGATACATAATATCCAAGGAAAAATATCTCTGAATATTGCGTTAACAGCTTGTTCGTGACAGCCATGAATGTCATTGGCAACGTAAGCCAGAGCACACGACGGCGTCCAATCCCTGGATGTGGTTTGTCGATTTTCCAAACTTTCAAATATTGCCAAATCTTGTAAACCGCCACGACAGACATTGCGGCAATCGACAAACTGAAGGACATGATCACTAATGCAACTGTGAAATCACCAGTAGCATACAAAACACCTAAAGCTGCAATAAATAAAATTCCTTGCCCTACGCTGGTGAAAGCTAGGAATCGCGCCATCAACAGAGAGGTCAGCAGATTATTGAGAAACTCCTTCGAGACCAGCATAGCGGTGAAAAGAGTCACCACAGCGATATAGGGAGCAAAGGAAATATGAAAGGTCCTACTGATCCAAGGTGAGAGGGTATATAGAAGAAACGCGACCACAAGCAGTGCACTTGCTTGTATAACTAGCGAATTCTTTAAAAATCGCTTAAGCCCTTTGCGATTTCCCATCGATGTCAGTTCTGGAACAAAGCGTAGCAGGCTTTGATTCAATCCCATGGTACAAAAGACCATTAGGTAATCTGCCATGCTTCCCAGCAACGAATAAACACCATATTGTGCGGGGCCTAATCCTCTTACAATCACTATAGATACGGCAAAATAGAGGAAAAAGGTGAGGGCTTTGCCAATCAGTAACCATGGTACTGACGACAAAGCCTCTCTCGAAAAGAATGATCCAGGGCCCGCTGTATTCCTAGGGCCGTCTCCCTGGTTCATTAGGGAGACAGCATTACGGGTGACGGTGATACTATACCGTTCACGTTAATGTTTGGAATCACGTTAACGGGTTCGATAGCGACACCATTCGTAATTGAGGCCCACGATACCGCTCCAGCCTGGGACGCTGCCGTCGAAACAAAGATACGCACAGCATATTCCACCAGTTCACGGAATGTCGTAAATGTCCTTGGAGGGACGTAAACAATATCGCCTGGACGGAGCAAAAAGTCTGGCTCGCAGCCCTGCTCTATCAACTTAAAGTCGATATAGAAAGTATAAGGTTCGTTTAAACTACCACGCACTACAAGCACACGAGAGCTTGCATTAAAGGTTAATCCACCAACCATGGTGATGGCCTGAGCAAGGGTGACCTTATTTAAATAGCCAAGTGTTGCAGGCATTGGAACTTCGCCCAACACGTAGATCTCTTTTTCCAATGAGCTAGGAATATAGATATAGTCTCCAGGCTGTAAGGGAACGTCGCTCTTAGTATCGCCTTCTTGAACCAACTTCTTAAAGTTGACGGAGATATATTCGCTTCCACGCAACAAGAATGCGTGCTCTAAGTCCGCAAGATCAATAGTCATCGAACGCCATGTACCGGCTGGGAAGCCTCCTGCACGGCAGAGCGCGGACAAGACTGTTTCCCTACCTAGCAAGCTCTTCTTGCCAGGAACGTTTACCCATCCCAAAATTGTATAGGATTGACCACCGAACTCAATGGGTGTCAAACTCACGAATGTATAACGATAAATCTTACGAATGCGTTCATCCATCTCGCGACGCACTTGGTCAAATGTCTTCCCATAGACCTCTAACGTACCCACTATCGGATAAGTGATCGTTCCAGCAGAATCGACAATCACATAGCGCTCTGTATTAGGCTCGCCGTAAATGGCTACCGAAAATCGGTCTCCAATATCTAGTTGATAAAGGGCACTCGATGGATCCTTGTGAGGTGGATTTTTTCTCAAATCCATCTTTTTAAGGTCTTCCATTGTTACCTGGCGCAGCGGACGCAACTGCGGCCCTTGACCCACGTTAAGTTCCGTAAAACTAAACTTATCTTCATTAGTGTTTAATGGTCCTTGCGAAGATGCTCTTCTGATAGGCCTATCAGAGCCCATCATCGGCATGTCACTGCGATCAAATGGTCTTTGTATCGGTGCCGGCTGATAGCCATAGGATATTTCATCCATTGCAACCGGGTGCATGTAATGCGGGGCTGGCTGATAGCCATATTGCCCTTCATGCACCGGTTGAAAATGGTGAGGCATGGGTTGTGAGCCATAGTATGGCATGTCAGCTGCTAGATGCTGCTGACTTCCCAGAAGAATTGCAAAGGAGAAGAGAGCGCTTTTCGTAAGCCGCATTCCCATCCCTCTTATCATTACTTCGAGCATCGCGCCATGTCTCCGTTATTAGTTCAAAATCTTGTTCATTTGATAGACCGCTGCCGAGCCCGCAAAGGCTGAGATAAACGATTCGACGGCTAGTCTTACCAACGCACGACCAAATCTTAGGTTTTGGTTCGGTACGTATATGATGTCTCCAGGCTGTAAGTAGATATCTTTAGCGTCACCATTAAGAATCGCCATGAAGTTAGCCCTGATTACGCATGGACAATCAAGGCTGCCGCGCAAAATAAGAACGTTTCTCCAATCACCATTTAAGTAAGGGCTGACCTGAACCGGTCCATAAACCGGAGATAGAGCCCCGACCAAGGTAAGGTCATCGCTATAAGGAGTCATACGACCGCCAATAGATCCTAGAATATATACTTGTTCGTCCAACGCAGATGCGATGTAAACGTAATCGCCAGGCTTAAGGTAGATATTCTGTGAGTTGTCACCTTTCTGGATCAAACCCTCAAAGTCAACAGCCAACCGGGCGCCATCACGCGCAACAAAAGACTTGGCAAGGTTATAAATGTGCACCGTAGACCCGCGGTAGCCACCGTCATTCAAACCGCCTGCTTCACCAATAGCGCTGCGTAGGTCAACAGACGTATTCAAAGGATAGGCACCTGGCCGCATTACCTTACCTAATACCATATAATAATCGGCAGCTTTCACACGTGGTACAACGGCTACGCTAGGAGATGTTAGCATCCGCGCTAGCTGTGTTTCAACGTCAGCCGCCAACTCGTCTGCTGTACGCCCTGCAGCGGGAATGCCATCCATATACATAAAATAGATGCGACCATCAGGGGCAACAACAACCTCACCAGACCCGTTTTCATCGTTGGTAAAGATAGAAATTTCCAGGATATCGCCTTTATGGATGCGATATGGTTCCTTATTCAAAGTCATTTTCTTAAGATAGTCATCCGTAAGGGGGGTGCGATCAAAGTCATCCTTATTGGCCCCACAGTCACCCGGAGCATAGTCTACTATCACAGGTGGATAGTTAACCATGACTGGCGGACGCCTTGCAAAGGCATCGCTAAGGCAGTTTTCTGGACATACCCGAATGGTGCAGCCCTTCTTGTAAACAGTACAACTGCTCATACAGGTTAGGCAACTGACAATCGTGGCAATTAGCCATAGGCACGATACGAGTCTACGTAACAGAGGATGGATTATCCTCGAAATAGTTATGGTCATTCCTTGTCTCCCCACCAGTTCATCGCTACGCGTGTGTACTGTCTTACTTCTTGCTGCCAAACCAGGATGTCTGTCCTGATGTACTTGTATTTGCTGAGCGACCACCTTCAACTTGAATACGAATGTCATCGACGAAGATCTTTAGCGCTCGGTTCAATACGATTCCAATAGGAACCACATCAACGAGTTCGCATTCACGCAAGCTAGTGTCTACATAATCACGGTTAACTTGATTAGATCCGATCACAAACAATGTATGGTCCGCATGTACCAAAACGTTCAGAGTATGATCATGATCCATAACTCCTGGGGTATCGAAGATAACTACGTCAAATTGGCGACGTAGCTCATCGATCAGTTGCTTCATAGGGCCTTTTCTGATGAACTCTTTAATGTTGGTCTCTTGACCCACGACGACGCGAGAAATGTCGCCATGATGCACGATCTCGTCGAAGCTAGCATTTCCGCGAAGATAGTCCATTATGTTCTTACGAGCAGTATCACCTGCATCGAAGAACGAACTGGGTTTTGGGTCCCACTCGACTAAAGCTACTTTTTTGTTTAAGCGCTTATACTCACATGCCAAACAGTACGCTATAGTGCTCTTACCTTCATCCTTTATTGAACTTGTTACGGCAAGAATTTCATGGTCGTGTGGACGCATACCTCGGGTTATTGATTCCTCTAAGTAACTGACGAATGGCCTTAAACGCTCTTCCGCAGTTTTTGGAGTCAACTTAGCTAATTCTGGAATAGTGATTAGGCACGGTACTGTATAGGCACCTTCGAGCTCACGTGAAGTACGGATCTTAGGATCGATGATCTCCAGAAAAGCTGCCAAAGCCAGTCCAAAGCCAATTCCCACAAGGAAGCCGACTAGAGGCAACAGGTCAAGGAATAAGCTGTCAACAGCTTGTGCTTTGCTCGCTGGTAAGTAGATATCGATATCGCCTTTACCTAACTTCAGCATCATCTCCGTCGCCTTCATGATGGCTTCGGTTTCCTTTAGATCAGCTTCGTAACGACCCTTTTCATCCAACATTCGAGAAAATTCCATCTCTTCAGCTGGAAGATTATCCATGTTTTTGCGTTGCGACTCAATAGCACTTGCTAAGTCATCTTTAAGTTTCTGAGAAGAACGAACTTTACCACGTAAGCTAAGTAGGTTTAAGTTAAGCTGTTCCTTAACAGAGTTTTTCTCCACTTGCTGGAAAGGTCGGTGGGCTGGATCTTTCTTTTGTGGTCTCGCCATCATTGCATTCAGCTCATCAAGCTCAGCTTCCAAAATTTTAATTTTAGGATTTTCAGGAGCATAACGCGTCTTAGCTTCTAGTAGACCAAGTTCCGCCTGAATAACGCGTCTCTGAAGTGGATTATCCTCTACCAGGCTTCTAACAATAGTGTCAGGCATACGAGCCGTTTCACGACGGAGATTCTCATACTCGATCAAAAGGCTGTTATAAGTAGCAATCGCATCTTGCAGGCGTCTTTCCGAATCTACCATTCCTTTCACAGCCATCATCCCTTCCGGGGTAATGTCGATGAATGAATGCTCTTTACGGAACTTCGCAATTTGCTTGATTTTGTCGTCGATTTTGGATTCTAGAGTAGCTACCTGTGCCGCTAAGTAGTCGTTTGCGGATTTTAACTGACGCTTCGCGAACTCTTGTGCATCTTTAACAACTACTGTGGCTAATGTATTGGCAATGTCGGTAGCCAAATTTGCGTTTGGTGCTGAAACTGTAATATCGATAAGGTTAGAGTCTCCCATTGGGGGCTTTACCTCAACCATCTTAGCCAGTTCTTGTTCTGTCAGGTCCAATCCTAAGATAGCTCTTACAGCGTTTAAGTGTGATGGTAAAGTCACCATTTCTGTGGCAGAGGTCATGGTGAAGTGCCCAAGAGGCAAGTTTCGAGGGAGAAACTTAGAAGTCTGCACCTCAAACATGAGGTAAGCATCAGCCACATAAGTGCTCTGCAAGTGCAGCGCTAAGAATCCAAAACCTAGAGCAAACAATATCGCACTAACCACTACCAACCAGAGACGGCGCAAGATGCCGCGAAAGATTTTGACCACATCGAAACGACTTGCTAAGTCCTCAATGCCCCCTCTCCGGACTATGGAACGGTGAGGTTCTTCAGATCCTAACTCCACAGTCTCTTTAGACATGCTTATTCTCCCCCTCATAGGTACTCAAATATGTTACGCTCGTCGCTGTCTCAAGAGATCAAGCGCAAGACAATCCAGATCTCATTTTTCCAATTTGTGCGCAAACATTAAACTTCAAATCGGTAAAAAATATCTTCTTAATTAGGTGATGAGACGTCTAAAGAGACGAGGCTCCGCACGATAACTAAGAAATTGTTTACATTCCTAATGGATTTTAGAACCCTTGTCAATGTGAAAAACACATCTACAGCATTTTTTGAGAAGAAAGAACAAAGAAGACCACAAAATAGATGTGCCATACATATTTTGGCTAGTTGGCCTCATTTGCATTGGGCACTAAGACCCTGATTGCTACCAAAACTTCATCTAGCGCTCATAGCGATATATCAG
>CAYTFC010000008.1:0-55594 GCA_964436955.1 uncultured bacterium
CTGAATTCAAATTCAATGACTTGTGCGGCAAGTTTTGGTAGCAATCAGGGTCTTAAGCATATTTCTAGCGGCGCGTGCGGCGGAAGGACTTAAGGCCTGGCGACGTCATTAATGGGGTGGCGCGGTCTG
This sequence comes from uncultured bacterium, assembly GCA_964436955.1. Taxonomy (GTDB): domain Bacteria; phylum Chlamydiota; class Chlamydiia; order Chlamydiales; family JAJFMA01; genus CAMFKD01. Next base: position 130 of record CAYTFC010000008.1, read on the forward strand.
TCCCCAGACCGCGAGATCTAAAAGTCGGTGGCACAGACGTTAGCCCAATGGAGTTCAGATTCGGTGCCTGGGGACAGGCACCGCCACCCAATCTACAGCGTCGCTAGGCTTGTTATTATTTCCTAATATTTTTCCTCGAACTTTGACTAAAAAAGCCTCTCAACATATTATGGCAGCCAAAAATCGGAGACAACAACCTTGAAGCTATTACTATCCAAACCACGAGGCTTCTGCGCTGGCGTGGATCGTGCTATTGAAACAGTTGAAAAAGCCATCAAACTTTGGGGCGCTCCTATCTATGTAAAGCATGAAATCGTCCATAACCGCTATGTTGTCGATGGTCTTCGTAGCAAAGGCGCTATCTTCGTTGAAGATCTCGATGATGTTCCAGAGGGCGCTCGCGTTATTTACTCCGCCCATGGCATTTCACCTGCCGTGCGTGACCATGCGAAACGTCGCAATTTGATCGAAATCGATGCCACGTGCGGCCTTGTTACACGCGTGCACTCAGCTGTTAAACGCTTCGCCACTGCTGGTTACCAAATTATCCTCATTGGCCACCGCAATCACGTGGAAATCGTAGGTACGGCTGGTGAAGCTCCTGATGTGACAACAATTGTCGAATGCCCGGCCGACGTAGAAAACCTAACCTTCACGCAAGAAGACAAGCTCTTCTACATCACTCAGACAACCCTCAGCCTCGACGATGTAAAGCCCATTACAGATGTTCTTAAGGTAAAATATCCACAGATCGAAACCTTGCCTAGCTCCAGCATCTGCTACGCCACCACCAACCGTCAAATGGCTCTACGAGAAATCGTTGATGAAACTGACCTTGTTTTAGTTGTCGGGGATCCCACAAGCTCCAACTCCAACCGCTTAGTCGAGGTGGCGAAACGACGTAACGTCGCGGCCTACCTTATCAATGATGACACCGAGATTCTGTCCGCTTGGATGGAAGGTGTCAAAACCATCGGGCTTACAGCTGGCGCATCCACCCCCGAAGAGATTGTTCAATGCTGCATTAAAAGACTAGTTGAACTTGGCGTTCAGCAAGTTGAGGACGTCGTTTTCACCGTCGAAGATGTCATTTTTCAGCTACCGCGCCAGGTATTAGTTGAAGCCTGATTTTTACCGTGGGTTTTAGTTGCTGTCTAGTGGCTTTTTTGGTATCATTTCACTCTAAATCAGGATGTGAAAGCGAGTGAAAAAAAATCATCGTCGCACCCCTAAAGACTATGATGGAAGTCAGCTGACCACTCACCACCTAGGTAGTGTAGCAGCTGCAGTCTTACGCGATGTGGCATCCACTCTTCGTGAGCGCCCTGACCTTGTGTTATCAGCTTGGCCCAGAATCATTGGGCCCACGCTCTCCACAATGACAGAAGCGGTTTCCTTCATTAATGGCATAGTGCTGGTTAAGGTGAAAAACCAAACCTTGTTTAGTTTGCTGGGTCAGCGTGATAAGCCGAAAATCCTGAAAACATTACGGCAACAACTACCTAATACACTGATCCGCGATATTGTTTTTCGCATGAACTAGTTTTGCATCGTCTAGGAGGACGACTACCTTATGGCTAAAGAATACGATGCCAGTTCCATTACCGTGCTCGAGGGCCTTCAGGCAGTTCGTGAACGTCCGGGTATGTACATTGGAGATACCAACGTAGCGGGATTGCACCAACTTGTCTACGAAGTTGTCGACAACTGTATCGATGAAGCTATGGGAGGCCATTGCTCGTCCATTTACGTGACTTTGAATACTGACGGTTCAATGTCTGTAGAAGACGATGGTCGAGGGATTCCAGTCGAGAAGCATGAAAAGGAATCGATTCGCCACGGACGCGATGTTTCAGCCCTTGAAGTTGTAATGACCGTTTTGCATGCCGGCGGTAAGTTCGATAAGGACAGCTATAAAGTATCCGGCGGCCTTCACGGCGTTGGTGTTTCCTGCGTTTGCGCATTATCTAAACGTCTCATTGCTGACGTGTATAAGCAGGGCACGCACTATCGCATGGAGTTTTCCCGCGGCAAGGTTTCTAAGCAGCTTGAAGTGATTGGCGAAAGCAAAAAACGCGGAACAAAAATCACTTTCTGGCCTGATGAACAGATCATGCAGGTCACCGAGTTCGACTATGACATTCTCACCAAAAGATTGCGTGAGCTGGCCTTCTTGAATCGCGGCATCAGCATTCATTTTCACGATGAGCGAAACGATGACAAGGAAGACGTCAATTTCCACTACATGGGCGGCCTTGTTTCATTCGTAGAATATCTCAATGAAAATAAGGGGCCACTGTTTCCCAAACCTGTCTACTTTAGCGGCTCACGCCAAGGCGTCGATGGTCCAGTTGAATTTGAAGTGGCAATGCAGTGGAATGAGTCCTTTACGGAGAGCGTTCTTTCCTACGTCAACAATATTTCGACGCGTTACGGTGGAACCCACTTAACAGGCTTTTCCACGGCGCTGACACGTGTGCTCAATCAGTACATTAAAGAAAATAACCTGCTGAAGAATGATAAGATTAGCATCAGCGGCGACGACATGCGCGAAGGTTTGACGGCGGTTATTTCGGTGAAAGTACCGAACCCGCAATTCGAAGGCCAGACCAAACAAAAGCTCGGCAATAGCGATGTGGCCTCCATTGTGCAGCAAATCGTGGGTGAAGAGCTTACCATTTACCTTGGAGAGAATCCTGCAATCGCTCGCACAGTAGGCGATAAAGCCATTTTAGCCGCTCAAGCACGTGAAGCCGCCCGTAAAGCGCGTGAACTGACACTGCGAAAATCAGCTCTAGATAGCTCTCGCCTTCCCGGCAAGTTAACAGACTGCCAAGAGCGCGATCCTAAATTATGCGAACTCTTCATTGTCGAGGGTGACTCCGCCGGTGGTTCCGCAAAAATGGGCCGTGACAGACGTACACAGGCGATTTTGCCCATTCGTGGTAAAATCCTAAACGTCGAAAAAGCGCGCCTTGAAAAGGTTCTGCAAAACACCGAAGTGGGCACCATGATCGCCGCCTTTGGCTGTGGCATTGGGATTGATGGCTTTAAGCTAGAAAAGCTCCGCTATCACAAAATTATTATTATGACGGATGCTGACGTCGACGGATCTCACATCCGTACACTGCTGCTCACATTCTTCTATCGTCATATGCTTGCGTTGGTGGAAAATAACTACGTCTACATTGCGCAACCTCCCTTGTATCGCGTATCACGCAAAAAGGCCTTTCGTTACATCCATTCTGAACGTGAGATGGATCAGTATCTCTTGGAGTTGGGGGCAAGTGACATCCACATGCGCCTTAAAGATCATACTGAAAACATGACTGGTGAAGATGCCAAAACTTTGATCACGCTGATTTTGGAAGTAGAATTCTTCATCGCTAAAGTCGAACGTAAGGGCATTCCTTTCCGTGAGTTTTTGGAAGCGCGTAATGAAGATGGCATCTATCCGCGGTTTCAAGTGCTTCTGGAGGAGACCTCCAAGTTTGTTTATTCTGAAGATGAGTTTGCGCAACATAAGCAGCAGCATGAAGATGAGCAACAGCGTCAGCATGAGCAAACGCTTGCCTCTATTCCGGCTGATGAAATCACCGATGAGATGCGTGTCTTAGGTCGTTTAAAGCAATTGCCATTTACTGAGTTGTATGAGTCGGGCGCATTAAGAGACTTACGCGACAGATTGGCTAACTTCGGTTTCGACCTGCCCAACTACCTTATTGCAGACGGTGAGCTTGTCACGGTCACACAAGATGATGGTCGCGCAACCCCTTACCATACGCTGAGAGACATTATCGATTTTCTACGTGAAAATGGACGTAAAGGCATCGAAATCCAACGCTATAAGGGCTTGGGTGAGATGAACGCCGATCAGTTGTGGGAAACGACAATGGATCCGTCCAAGCGCACATTAGTACGAGTGACTTTACCTGACATGATCGCCGCTGACCACATGTTCACCATGTTGATGGGCGAAGACGTGCCTCCAAGGCGCGCATTTATCGAACAACACGCACTCGCAGTCAAGAACCTGGATATCTAGAGATAGGGAAAAGAGGACATTATGGCGGAAAACACCGGAGAAGTCATCATCCTACGTAATGTAGAAGACGAGATGAAGGAGAGTTATCTCCGTTATTCGATGTCTGTGATTATTTCTCGCGCATTACCTGACGCACGAGACGGGCTAAAACCATCCCAACGCCGTATTTTATATGCGATGCGTCAGTTGAATCTGTCCCCAGGCGGCAAGCACCGTAAATGTGCGAAGATCGCCGGTGACACATCCGGTGACTACCATCCGCACGGTGAACAGGTCATTTACCCAACACTTGTGCGTATGGCACAAGATTGGATGATGCGTTACAAGCTGATCGATGGGCAAGGTAACTTTGGATCGGTCGACGGAGACCCTCCAGCCGCGATGCGTTACACGGAAGCGCGTCTTACTCAGGCCGCCGTTCAGTTGATGGACGACCTCGATAAAGACACCGTCGATATGATCTCCAACTATGACGAAACCAAAAAAGAACCAACGGTTTTCCCTGCAAAGTTTCCCAACCTACTATGTAACGGCTCTTCTGGTATCGCCGTCGGTATGGCCACGAACATCCCTCCACATAACTTGGATGAACTTGTTAATGCCACGCTTTTAGTGCTGCAGAACCCAGCCACTACCATTGATGACATCATGCAAGTGATGCCCGCCCCCGACTTTCCTACCGGCGGCGCTATTTGCGGTTATCGCGGAGTTAAAGAAGCCTTCCATACCGGACGCGGACGCATCATTCTGCGAGGAATTATCCGCATAGAAGAATTCAAAGATGGCGACCGTCAGAAGCTTGTCGTTGATGAAATCCCTTATAACGTGAACAAATCGCGTTTGATTGAAACGATCGCTGATCTTATCAATGAAAAGACCATTGTAGGCATCGCCGATCTGCGCGATGAATCCGACAAAGACGGATTACGTTTGGTTATGGACCTTAAAAAGGGAGTCATTCCCGAGGTCATCATCAACCAATTGTACAAGTACAGTGATCTGCAAGTGACCTTTGGCTGTATCATGCTGGCGCTCGACAATGGCCGCCCACGCATTATGAACATCCATCGCATGATCGCCGTTTGGGTAGAGCACCGTATTGACGTCATTCGTCGCCGCACACGTTTTGAACTGACTAAGGCCGAAGCGCGCGCACACGTTCTGGAAGGTTACCTTATAGCCATTGACCACATGGACGAAGTGGTTCGTGTCATTCGTGCTAGCGATGACCGCGACGGTGCAAGGAACGAGTTGATCAGCCGTTTTGAGTTTACCGAACGCCAAGCCAACGCTGTTTTGGAACTGAAGCTTTATCAGCTGACAGGCCTAGAACGTGACAAGATCCAGGGCGAATATGACGAACTCTTGAAGAAAATCCAGTATCTACTCGCAGTATTGGCTAGTGAAGCCATGGTCCGTGACATTATTAGAGAAGAGCTCTTAGAGGTTCAAGCCAAACAAAAATCACCTCGCCGCACACAGATCATTCCCGCCGAAGGCGACGTGGACACCGAAGACCTCATACCTAACGACACCGTCATTATCACGATCTCTGAAGACGACTACATCAAACGCATGGCGTTAGATACGTTTAAGGAGCAGCGTCGAGGCGGTCAGGGCGTTACTGGCATTGAATTGAAGAAAGAAAAAAATGATGCGTTGAAGGGACTTTATATAGCCAACAACCACGACTTCTTGCTTATTTTCACCAATCTTGGCCGCGTCTATTGGCTGAAAGTATGGCAGATCCCAGAAGCCAGTCGCCGTTCCAAAGGTAAGGCTCTCATTAACCTGCTTGAAGACCTACGGCCAGACGAACGTATTGCTACGATTCAGCGTGTGTCAACCTTAAAAGATGACGCTTGCATCGTGATGGCCACAGCTCGCGGTGTTGTGAAAAAGACGCAACTTCAAGAGTTTAGCAATCCTCGCCGCAAAGGCATCTGGGCCTTAAATATCGATGAAGGCGATGAAGTGATTGCAGCCCGCGTGGTGCGCACGGATCAGCAAATTATGCTTTTCACTCGCAACGGCATGGCAGTACGCTTTGACCAAGCTAAGGTGCGCCCAATGGGACGCCTAGCACGTGGCGTGAAAGGAGTTACACTCCGCGACGCTGATGACCTTGTTGTTGGCCTTGAGACTGTCTATGGAAATGAAACACTCCTTATCGTTTGTGAGCACGGCTACGGCAAGCGTTCGCGTGTTGAGGATTTCCGTCAAACAAACCGTGGCGGTGTAGGCGTACGCTCCATTGTCACCAGCGATCGTAACGGAAAGGTAGTCACCGCAACTTGTGCTGCCGATGAAGACAGTATGGTGCTTATGTCCGGTGGAGGACAAACCATTCGCTTCCGCGTTTGCGACCTACGAGTGCTTGGCCGAAACACGCAAGGCGTGCGAATTGTTAATCTCCGTGAAGATGATAGCATTGTGGCAACCCAAAAGCTGGAAGGCGCGGCCGCAGCAGTGGATGATGATACTGAAATAACAGTAATTCCTAGCGCTGAGAGCGAAGAGGTCTTGGATCTCGAAGAAGAGGACCTAGACCTTGAGGAGGAAAATGAGTCCGCTGACGACTCCGAAACATAAACGCGGCTTGCTGACAGCTACACAAAGCTGGCATCCTCGCAAGAAGCGTTGGAACGGGCTCTTCGTCTCTTTTGAAGGAGGCGAAGGGGCCGGCAAGACATCGCTGATCACGCGGTTGGTGGAAGAGCTTTCAGCAGGTGGTCACAGTGTGGTGACCACGCGCGAGCCTGGCGGCACAGCCCTGGGTGAGCAAATTCGTCAGTGGCTTCTCAATCCGGATAAAGAAATTTCAATAGGAGCTCGTGCCGAGCTCTGCCTATTTTTGGCAGCACGTGCTCAGCATATCGAGGAAGTGATTTTGCCAGCATTAGAGCAAGGTAAAATCATTCTTTGCGATCGATTTAATGACTCTACAGTAGCCTACCAGGGGTTTGGTCGCGGGTTAGGCGTTGATTATGTTCGACAGCTGTGCACGCATATTTGTGATGGAGTGACTCCGGATGTCACATTTTACTTAGATGTTAACCCAAAAGTAGGTTTAGAACGCGCGTTGAAGAGCCATGCGGACCGCACCCTAGATCGCATTGAAAGTGAAGAACTCACCTTTCATGACCGCATTCGTCAAGCCTTTTTGCAGATGGCGCAGCGCGAACCCACGCGCTTTCAGGTAGTGGACGCTCATCAGAGCCCTGAAGATGTTTTTGTACAAGTGCTCAACAGCATAGAGCAGCGACTACATAAGCGTGGTCTGTAGATGGATTTCAGCCATATTATCGGTAATCAGGAAATCAAAGATGCGCTCAATCATATGGTTGCAACCGGACGCATAGGCCATTCCTTACTGTTTGCTGGATGTGACGGAATTGGCAAAAGTCTATTTGCCACGACTCTAGCAGCTAAAATGCTGGGAGGCAGCCCCGCTCAACTACAACGTATCGTAAATGGAACACACCCAGATCTGCATGTCTATCGTCCCGAAGGCAAGGTTGCCATGCATAGCATTGACAGTTTACGATCCTTTAGTGATGCTGTTTATATGCCGCCAACTGAAGCAGCATACAAAGTCTTTATTGTGCATGACGCGGATCGCATGCTGGGTACAAGCGCAAACGCTTTGCTTAAGACATTTGAAGAGCCAGCATCACGGACATTGATTATTTTGCTTTCAAGCTGCCCCCAGGCTCTTATATCGACGGTCATCTCCCGTTGTCGCAAACTTTACTTTCGCCCTATTTCTGAAGAACTCATCGTTCAGGTTTTACAAGAAAAACATGCCTGCACTAATGCTCAAGTAATTGCTGCGCAGGCCAATGGTTCGATGGGAAGGGCACTCGCGTTAATGGGGGAAGGAGCCAATGCCCAGCGCGATTTGGTATTAGATCTTCTAGCTCGAGGTAAGCTTAGTACCTATAAGCAGCTCTCAGAAGTCGTTACCGTGTTGCATGACTACTTTGAGAAGCTAAAGGAAGATCTTATACAATCCTGCACGCAAGATATCGCTCCTGTAGGCTTTGAGGAACTTTCAGCGGTGCAGCGTGAAGGCATTCAAAAGGAAATCGATGGGGCCGTCACTTTACGCGTACGGGAACAAGTCGATGTTTTGCTAGAAGCTGTTTTAGGCTGGTTTCGCGATCTAGAGTTGCTTCATTGTGGAGGTAACCCTACATTGCTAGCGCATCGCGATAGACAAGCTGTGCTATCACAGCGGTTACAAAGTGGGGCTTTAAAGCCCGTGCCCCAGGTTCAAGAAGCAGTCGCTGAAGCTCGTTTAAATATTTCTCGTAGTAGCTCTATTAAAAGTACGTTGGAAAGTTTGTTTCTTAAGCTGGGTCTGCTTTAAATATAATTCGTCAATGTTTCGATAATTTACTAATCATCATTTTCTTATTTAAGTTAATTTTTTCGTGCATTCTTTAGTGACGTTGCTCTATTTTGATGTTCTATAATTACTTCTTTGTTGCTGTCTGAGAATTTGTCTGAATCAAAAATGAATGGACTTATATTGGCTTCTAGCAATACACTTTAAGCTCATACTTGTACCCACATCTTTTTCTTGTGATAATTAAATAATTGGCTAACAGCAGTTTATGTAAATAGCCATGGGTTGCGACCCAAGGTCGTCAAAAAAAAGAAATGTGTTGTGTGTGAACATACAGCGAATATCTGCTTAGGATGAGATATTCTTGGCACTATTCACCCTTTACGTCCTTTCTTCTAAGTCCTTTATGTCCTTTTCGTCCTTTACGTCCCTTGTCCTTTTGGTCCTTTATTAGTGCGAAAAGTTGGTGCTGTCAGCGCTGTCTAAAAATGGGCAACAATGTGACGAATTGAGTGATTCTGAAAGGACCAAAAGGACAAGGGACGTAAAGGACACTTTTGCATATTTCTTGAAGGCGGCAAAAAATACAGGCACATAAAAATAATAGCATTGGGCACTGATTTGTACCGTTGCCAAACAGCATTGATGGATGTCCTGGAAGAAAACCGTTGGCTTGACTTTTCCCCCTAATCAAATCACGTCCTTTTTTTTCCTGCCTCTTAGATGTACAAGATCGAGAATTCTAGATATCTATTTATTACCAGCCTGATAGATTGATAAATTGTATTTTTTGTTATAATGAATAATAAAAGGTTATTATGGGTTTTTCTTCATTACCAGAATGGGATAACTCTAAATGGGATAACTGGTTAGATAATAATAATAAAGGAATTTCTGAACCTGAGAGTTCTCCAGATACACATCCTTCTACCGATCTCTTTATCCAGTCTATCCTCAACTTGCCGGATGTGGATACTCCCCCAAACCTTCCTCATGTAACGCAAATTTCGGACTATTGCACAGATTCGCCTGGTACAGGAGAAGCCGTTAGCGATGTAGCTATGCTTTTTTTTTCCAACAATATAGTTAATGAATTGTTACTTGATAAAAGTAGTAACGAAACTAATCACGAAATATCTGCCTTCGGCGACCTGACCAGAGAAGCTGAAATTTCTGCACTTGCTCAACCTTTTACCGATCTCTTTATCCAGTCTCTTCTCAACTCCCCGGATGTGGATATTCCTTTAAACCTTCCTCATATAACGCAAATTTCGGACAATGGCACAGATTCGTCCGATACAGGAGGAGCCGTTAGCGATTTGGCAATGATTCATTTTTCCAACAATATGTTTATTGAATTGATACGTGAAAATAATAATAACGAAAGTGATAGTAGAGTAACTACTTTATGCAAATCAATTGACTTTTCGTTTCTAGACGAAGTCGATGAGCCTTTACTGCATACCGCCATAAAGAACGAAAATACCCCCCAAATCCATCAAGCCTGTAAATATGCCGCTGATAATCATCTATTAGACGCCACGGACAGTACTGGAAACACGGCTTTACATTGGGTGGCGAGTTCTGACAATGTTGAATTATGTAAAAAACTGTTAGAGGCTGGAGCAAAAATCAATGTACAGAATGACGCAGGGGATACTCCGCTCTTGGTCGCCCTAACCACAAAGAAGTATGAAATGGCTGCACTTCTGTTAGATTATGCAGCCAGTCCTACTCTGTTGGCTAACGACGAGATCAGCCCTCTCATGCTTGCATTAGAAGATCCTCATATAGATAAAAGTTTGTTTGACAAGTTGGAAGCAGCAGATAAAGGGTTTTCTCCGGAAATCATGAATCGCAAACTACTGGCCCATCGGTTTGGATTGAGAGGAAATTCAAAAATCGACAACGCTCGGTTTCGTCTAGAAGCTTTCGTTCCTGCAAGCGCAGTAAAAGCCCTCTCATTTAATGTAAAAAAGTATTATGAAATACTAAAATCCAATCTTACAACGAATTATGCGGAAGCCTTTCCTACATTATCGTCCAACACATTAGAAAAAATCCAAGTACTGAAATCCCACGAACTCACCCAAATTTTGGATCATACAGCCAATGCCATTGCATTGAGTAGTAAATTATCAGTTTCGGAGCATTTAGAAAATTTCAAAAATGGTCTACCAGTAGGAATTACTACGGCTTGGCCGGGGCATTGTGTGACTCTAGCACTGTATGATAACCGTCTAGGGCGTGGCAATAGAGGGGAGGGGGCTGGGTCTACGCCTGGGGTTCATATCCACTCTATTGGACAACTAGACAACCTTACTAAGGCTTTGGAAGCAAGTGACCCATCCAAACTTACCGAGAATTATTTCTCAACGGGTATAGCACAGGATCTTGAACTATTTAACGACGTCTATCTTTCCCAACAATTCCAAAAAGTGGGAAACTGTGCTGTCGCTAACACCAATAGTATGGAACTTGGACTGCTTTACTTACAGCTGAGGCCACTCGTCGGCCATGAAGCCGCTGAAGAGCTAGCGAGAGCGATAAAAAAGGGACGTACCAAAGATACCAGGATAGGATCCGTCGAAGAATATTTGAATTTCCATAGATATCCTCGCACCTACCCTCCAGACTTAGAATTGATCACCCAACTTTACAATAAAAATTCTTCTGATGTAGATACGGATCGATCCGTTCGCATCCTTATTGAAAAATGGGCCGAAGACGTTGATGTAAAGCTAGGCGTCACTTTTGTTGGTAGAAAAAGAAAAAAAGAATCGGAAAATCCGCCAGAAGAGACTCCCTTAAAGAAGATAAGAAAATTAGAATGACATGTTGTAAACATAAAACTTGAACAAGAGGAACTTCCGGCACCTCACTTTGCTTTGACGACAGGTCCTTGCACAGTGTCTTCTATCACAAAGCCGCTGTTGGTGATGAAATCACGCAGCTCATCGGCCTTTGCCCAATTCTTGGACGCGCGCGCCTCGCCGCGCTGGCGTAAGGCTTCTAAAATCTCTGTTGGAACGGGTTGTTCTCCCGCGTGAAGGTCCAAAACGCCTAAAATGATATTGAAGCGTTCCATCGTGTCTAAAACGCTTTGGGCGTCTGCTTCAGAAAGGCCATTTTGATCGGCTAATGCGTTGATTTCTCTTAGCATGTCAAAGACTGCTGCTAAGCCTGCGGAAATATTTAAATCATCGCCCAATGCTGCGCCAAAATCTGTCAAAGCTTGCTTTAGAATGGCGTCGCTCCGTCCGGCTGACTCTGAGCCCTTTATGCCGTGCATGCGTTGAATGAAGGCGTTTAGTCTCTGCAGAGATCCTTTAGCAGCTTCCAGTCCCTGCATTGTGAAATTGAGTTTTGTTTTATAGTGGGTCTGCATCAGCAGATAACGCACCTGCATGCCGGTAAAACCACGTTCGAGCAGGTCTCTGAGTGTGTGGAAATTACCCAAACTCTTAGACATCTTCTTGTTATCCACAACAAGATGCTCAGCATGCAGCCACATCTTTACAAAAGGCTTTCCAGAACATGCTTCCGATTGTGCGATCTCATTTTCGTGATGAGGAAACATATTGTCTACCCCACCGCAATGGATATCTAGTGTGTCCCCCAATAGCTCCATCGCCATGACAGAACACTCTAGATGCCAACCGGGTCGCCCTTTTCCCCATGGACTTTCCCAATAGATCTGACCATCGCGCTCGGCATCATAGCCTTTCCACAACACGAAATCGGAAACGTTGTCCTTGTCATATTCGTCGGCAGAAACGCGTTCGGAGGCTCCAACTTGTAGTTCATCCAGCTTTAAATGAGATAAACAACCGTAATGCGGAAACTTACTGATCGCAAAATACACGCTGCCATCACGTCCCTCGTACGCCACGCCTTTTTCGATGAGCTTATGAATCATCTGGATCATTTGAGGAATGTACGCAGTGGCTTCAGGGTATTTATCGGCGGGTTCAATGTTGAGTTTGTTGAGATCTTCAAAAAAGGCTACTTCAAAAGCTTTGGTATACTCCTTAAGTGATACTCCTTTTTTAATAGCTCCTTTGATGGTCTTGTCATCAACATCAGTGATATTCATCACTTGTGTCACGCTATACCCAAAAAACTTCAACGTACGCTTAAGAATATCTTCAAAGACATACGTGCGAAAATTACCGATATGCGCATAGTCATACACAGTTGGACCGCAGGTATACATGCTAATACAACCCGCCTTCATGGGCGCGACGGCCTCTTTGCTGCGAGTGAGTGTGTTAAATAGCTTCAGTGCGGTCTCAGAAGTCATTGCATCCTCAAAAAAACAATTAAAGGCCACTGTCCAATGTCATCAAAATCAAGTAAAAATTTGTTAATACCGCTTCAGCGAAGCGACGCTACAGCGTGAACAGAACATGTTTTGACGACATTGGGCCACAGCCTAAGACAATCCTTGCATTCTCTGCAATTATTTAGGTGTTAACTGGTCCTTCAGCTCCCGATAATTGATTTTTCCAGATCCCATGATTGGAATAGTGGCGATTTGACGCACTTCCGATACCTTCACAAGATTGCTAAAACCAGCCTCTCTTAGAGAGCTATTGATTTCATCAATGTCCGTAGAGAAGCGGGAAAATAGACAGACGCGAGGCTTATCTCCATCGCGCTCTTCAGCCACTATAGCTAGTGTAGGGCTATCTTCACATGTTGGGCGCCCCTTCTTCAGCGCTATCGTCAATAGAGCATCTTCTAAAGCTGCAAGACTGACCATTTCTCCGCCAATCTTGATGAATCGTTTGAGACGCCCAACAAGTGTTAATGAGCCATGTTCATCAAGAAAGCCGAGGTCACCAGTGGAATACCATGACTTCCCCGCCACTGTAACAAAGGGGGATGCCAGACCAGGGTTAAGATAACCTTTGAATAAGTTCGGTCCACGCGTCAGTACAAGCCCTTGCTCGCCTTGTGGTTTTGGCTCTAACGTATCGGGATGAACGATACATATTTCCACGCCTGGAATTGCCTTACCAACTCCAACACTCCCTTGTCCAGGGTGATGCATTGTAACGACTGGACTACATTCGGTGACACCATAGCCCTCCAACAGTCGATCTTGTAATCCAAATTTAGCCGCTGCTTGGATGAGTTCTGGAGGTGCCTTTTCGGCTCCATAGACAAGATAGCGCACACTTTCCAGATCGCTCGGCTGCGCAGTTCTTAGCAACCCCTTTAAAAATGTGGGTACAGCCACAACGATTGATGCGCGCCACATTCCGCAAGCACGTGCCAGCTGCCTTCCATTAGTAGGATCGGGTGAAAAGGCTGTTTTTAGGCCTGATAGAATGCCTATCAGAGAACAGACTGTAAAACCAAATGAATGGAACGGTGGTAGAACACCTAAGAGGATATCGTCGCTAGGAACATTAAGAATTTCCAAAGTGCTCCTTTGGTTGCTCAAAATATTCTTATGTGACAATGGAACTCCCTTGGGTAAAGCTTCACTACCACTAGTGAACAGCATAACTGCTTCGCCATCTTCACTTGCCTTGTCTAGTCCAAAGGTCTTTAGGATCGTTGATGTACTCTGCTTGGATCTCCAAAGAGCCTTAAGTTTGGCGGTTAGCGTAAACTTACTTTTGAGATCTTCAAGGAGGAGGAGTTTATCCTCAACGAGGTCTAAATCGATATTTTCCATGCGATCCACAAATGACCACGCACTTAAAATATGTTTAACACCGGATAGCGACACAACCGAATCTAAGTGCCTTGGACCGACTGTCCAATTGACCATAAGTGGGACCTTACCGGCCATCTGACACGCCAAAATACATACTGTGGCAGCCACGCTAGCTGGCAGCATGATTCCTATATACTTGCCGTCAAGGGTGCGTAGGTAGTCAGCTAGGAGTAGCACACGCAGTTTTAGCGTTTGATACGTCATCATGCCACTGCGCGGATCCGCACACGCTAGGCGATCGCCCCAGAAATTGGCATTATTAAGAAACACCTCTGGAATAATTTTTCCTGCGGCTATTCTTGCCGGAACGATTTTAGCCGAGGGAGCTATCCACTTTTCAGTGTTCGCTACAAACTCTTCATTGTCGGACTCAAAAGTTACTTCCTTTGCGCCGATCGCTAATAAACGTTCCACAGTGGTCAATTCACTGGGCGGTACGTTCTCAACGCCGAACTGATCTTGCAGGAAGGCTAAAATATCTGCGGCATCTAGGGAGTCTAATCCGAGGTCAGCGGAAAGACTCAAATTCGGGTTAATCTCTGACACATCACGCTCGCTTAATTTTGCGATCATTTTGTAAACTTTATCACGCACAACTTCTGGTATGCGTGCCATATCGATCTCTTTCTGAGGTTTGTGCAAATCTTCCACTGTTGGTAATTCTTTGCGCCACATGCTGTGCGAAATCAGGGTAAGGGATTCGCCAGGTAACTTATCCTTTGCTAAAACAGGATCTAAACCATCAGGCGTATTGTACCAATGCTCTAGGTATTTGTTGAATTCTAGCTTGGACGCATCCCAAGGAAAATCCTTTGGCGCAGGAATATACTCGATTGTGACATCTCGACGCGGAGTGAAGAAAAGCAGGTTCTTAAAGATAGTTTTGATACCACGCCAGACAGTAGGGAACATGTCTGGAACGCGCCCTGCTGTTAGGGCTGAGGAAAATGTGCTACCATAAAGTCCTTTTACGCGGACAAGGACCACGTTGGTCTCAGGTGCGCGTTGAATGATGCTGTGAACTCCCGAGGATCCGCCAATCATTTCATAATTGGAGCGTTTCACTTTTCCTGCGGGATAAATAAGGAAGTTTTCTCCACTTTTAACGCCGTCAATAACGGCATCGAGTGCTCTTTCACTCTTTTTTCGTTTCAAGCTGTTGGTGTTGGAGAAGTGGTTCGGAATAGGAATAGCATCCATAAAACGCATCAGCCAGTTTACGCCTGGGGAGTAGTACATGTACTCCACAATCAAAGGACGAATAGGAAATTTGCTGTAGACACCGATAACTACTAATGATGGATCAATGACGATTGTGGGATGATTGGGCAAAAATAGGATGCCACCAGGTTTATTCAATGTCTCGGAATTAAGATTTTCTAAGCCTTTGTAGTGTACGCGATAGCGAAACCAAAGGGATGCTTTAACTAAATACAGGATTGCCATAGCTAGATAGTATTTCACTTTCGCTCCTTTATTAGTAAAAATCTTAGCCTCTAATTGTCCCGCATTAGCGCAATCTTGACAAGCAGAGAAATGAGGTGGTGCTCAACGCCTCTCATGCACCAATTAGAGCCGCCGCTTCTACATGTTCTATTACACGGTGTAGCGCCGCTTCGCCGAAGCGGCATAAACAATGATTTGGAACGCACGGTTACCTTGCCAATCTATTTTTGAAGCGTTGAAAAGAAGTAGCAATTTCGTGACGGCTTTAGGTATATTTTTCGCTTACAAAGGAGCCGTCGTGTCATCAATAGTGGGAAATATCATAGACATTCGTAACCGGCGCATCTACCCCGGTCGCATCACATTCGATAATGGACACATCACCGAAGTTACGGAAACTCCGGATCAGAGACATGAAGGCTATATTCTTCCCGGCTTTATCGATGCTCACGTCCATGTAGAAAGTTCAATGTTGGCTCCATCTGAATTTGCTCGCATGGCAGTCGTACATGGCACAGTAGCCACGGTTTCTGATCCGCACGAAATTGCTAATGTTCTTGGCATGGAAGGCGTGCGATTTATGATTCGTAATGGAAAGGAAGTGCCCTTTCACTTTGCGTTTGGAGCGCCCTCTTGCGTGCCCGCAACGTCCTTCGAAACAGCAGGGGCTATTCTTGGGCCCACAGACATCCGGGAACTTTTAGAAGAAGATGGTCTGAAATATCTCAGCGAAATGATGAACTTTCCTGGTGTGCTTCACAATCAACCCGATGTACTAGAGAAGATTGCTATCGCAAAGTCATTAGGACGTCCGGTGGATGGCCACGCTCCGGGCTTAATGGGTGAGGATGCACGCCATTACATACAGGCGGGTATAACAACCGATCACGAGTGCTTCTCTTTGGAAGAAGCAATCGGGAAACTTCAGCTCGGCATGAAAATTCTCATTAGAGAAGGCTCCGCTGCCAAAAATTTTGAAGCATTGCACTCTATTCTAAGCGTTCATCACGATCGAGTAATGCTATGCAGTGATGATAAACACCCCCATGAACTAGTCAGGGGCCATATCAACGAACTTGTGCGAAGGGCTGTAATCGAGAAGGGCCATGACCTATTTAATGTGCTCCAAGCGGCTTGCCTCAATCCCATCGACCACTATGATCTAGATGTGGGTAGTCTAAGATTAGGCGACAGCGCTGACTTTATCATTTTGGAAGATTTGCATGACTTTAAAGCACGCCAAACCTACATTCTGGGTCAACTTGTGGCTTCATATGGCAAATCGTTGATTCCCAGGGTCCCTGTAGCTACGATCAATCAATTTCATACAGATCTTAAAAAGCCTGAAGACTTTATAGTGAGACCTCAAGGACCTAATCTAAGGGTAATTGAAGTGTTAGATGGTCAGTTGGTCACGGTTGAAGGCCTAGCTATACCTCGCATAGAAGACAACAACATTGTCTCTGACACCTCTACAGATGTCCTTAAGCTGGTTGTCGTCAATCGATACAAAAATGCGCCAATTGCTGTGGGTTTCGTAAGGAATGTAGGTCTTAAAAAAGGCGCACTAGCATCCAGCATCTCCCATGACTCTCACAATATTGTGGCAGTAGGATGTAGTGATGCAGAAATCTGCCAAGCGGTCAACGCGATTATCGAACATCAAGGCGGGATATCTGTAGCATCTGATGGAAAAACAGAAGTACTCGAACTTCCGTTGGCAGGCATTATGAGTCCCGATGATGGCTGGTCAGTTGCTAAGCGCTACGAGTCTATCGATCAACATGCTAAAGAACTCGGAACTTTACTTCATGCACCTTTCATGAGCCTTTCATTTTTAGCTTTGCTGGTGATTCCATCCCTAAAACTAGGCGATCGAGGGCTATTTGACGTAAACCAATTTACGTTTACACCTTTGACATTTTAAACCATAGGCACCCACTATGAACAAACGATCTCTGCTTTTCGCATCCATCATTCTTCTAGTGATAGCGGCAGTCCCATTTGTCGACTTCTCAAAGGGAGCACAACAGCCGACTTGTACCGTCGATAACTTTGATAGTGCTGTGAAACAAGCCGTGGGACTTGTCAACAGACATCACTACTTTCAACTATGGCGTAACGAAATGCATGCCGCCGACTGGGATCCTATTCCATACATCCAGCAAAAAATACCTGAGGATGGCACATGCCATGGACAAATGTTTGCCATTCAAAAGGCGATCTATAAAAATCCGACTCGCCCCCCCGCCGAGGCTATAGAGCAAGCTGATCCCCAAGATGTCGTCACATTTGACGTGATGCGCTTGGCGTACACGGAGTTGTTTAGTTGGATCGTCGCCCTAGAGTTTAACGACGGCGAAGGATTACCTTCAGGTATAAATCGAGCTATGCTACGAGAAGACTTCAACAAAAATATGGAAGAAGTTTTGGGCCTTGCTCATCTTGTCAAGCCCATCAACCAACGCTTCGATCTGGATCGCGAGTTCGAGGAAATGGTCACCTACCTCACCGCCGAACTCACATCTCTTACAGCTCCTGATGATATCATGACATCCTATGTAAATGTATTAGGGGGAAGTGGAACCACGGGAAGCAAACAAGTTGTGGGGTCCATGCTAATGGTCGCTTCAAGCCCAAATTTTGTTCTGTTTGATACCTACGCACCAGGATATGTGACCCCCGGAGCCCCCCCAAAGGACCTGGAAGCTCTGGTAAGGCATGTATTGACATACATTAAGAAGACGTACTTTGCCGATCCTACTTTAGCTGGACAAGGTTATTTGCAGTTGCAAGTGTACCACAAAATAAAGTGAGCCCGACCGAGGAAACTACAGAAACTTTTTTAAGCTTTTTTAAGCTAATTCTGACTTTTTTGAAGTCTATTGGGCTAACTTTTCCCAGTTTGGAGACAAGCCTAGCGACGCTGTAGTTATGGTGGCGGTGCCTGTCCTCAGGCTCCGAAATTTGAAGTCGATTGGGCAAACCTTTAGTAAGTAACTTTTAGATTTCGCGGTCTGGGGACAGACCGCGCCACCCCATTAGAGACGTCGCCAAGCCTTAAACCCTTTTAGCTTAACGCGAATAACAGCTTCTGCAGAGGTTTTTCTGTAGAGTCTTGTGATTTTAGGCAGCAGGCTACAGAGTGAGCAGCCCGAACCAATAATGTGCTTCTAAACACAATCGACAGATAGCTGCTTTTATTCCAGAGTCCCAGCGGGTACATCTTCAATAGGCGCTCGAAGCATTTGTGCGATAATACTGTTTGGGTATTGGCTGCGGGTTACATCCTTCCACGTGAGAATCCGCTGAAAAAGTCTTTCCATCTTGTTTGCACCATGTTCACGAATCCAGGCTTCTAAGTATGGGATTTCTTTCTCTGTATAATTGATCTCACCATTGAAGAATTTGGCTTGTACAAGCAATCGCTGAAACTCACCATTTTTGTCTAAATCTGCTATTGCTGGGTCAGCACTGCTTGCCCGATACACACC
Source organism: uncultured bacterium (assembly GCA_964436955.1). Lineage (GTDB taxonomy): Bacteria > Chlamydiota > Chlamydiia > Chlamydiales > JAJFMA01 > CAMFKD01. The sequence goes on from CAYTFC010000008.1 coordinate 19,197, forward strand.
TAAAGTAGGTTTAAGTAACACACAATGCGTTTCATCAGTGGCGTTGGCGGTTGATTGATAGTTATGTTCGAGATTTTTTTTCCATTCTACACCGTCGTTAAGATCGCCTAAAATAAACTGTAACTTTTGAGTTTCGCGATCAATTACCACCAAAATATCCGTTATTGCTTTTTGATAAAAATTAAATAAAGCATAGGGAAGCCTTGTGTCACGCCAGTGCCAATCCTGCGTTGTTGGTTCAGCTTTTCGAATAAGCCTAAGAGAACCCATTAAAGCTGGATCAAATATTTGCATGAATTCCTCTAAGCTGCTTTCTGTTGAAAGGGCAGTTCCTAATGAAATGAATCTAGCTCGAGGGTCGCCTAAAGGTCTCTCCATGAAATAGTCCAAGGACGCTAAATCAGCGCGTGTGGCTGTTGGAAAATCTTTCACGTCATACCATTGATTCAACCTTTGATCTAACGTACTTACTTTTTCTTTTTGGGTCAGCGTTTCCATTTGAGTCAGCGTTTCATGTGTGGTTTCAATTTCCAGTTCTGCTCCAGTATTGTATGCGCCGACATAAGCGAGCAGTGTCTCATGTACAATGGGTTTGGACCTTTCGGCTATCTCCTGAATTCTTTTTTTAACCGCCTGCTGGTCTGTATGTGTTTTAAGTGCGGGGTCGGTGGCCAACGCTTGGAAGGCAGCGCTTTTCAATTCTTGAGAAACCATATCGTTTATGACTTCACCACTATCTTTTTCCTCTTGAGGTACCCCAAAAAGTTCCCAAGGACTTGGACTAGTCGCTGTCATGCAAAGTTCTGAGACTTTTGAAAATGTGGGTATGAGATCTTCTGCACTCACATCGTCAGCTAAAACAGCGTCTAAAACGGCTTCTTGCTCAAAAGCGCTAATTTTTTGCTTGAATGTGCGGAAATTATCGTCTCCTTTAACAAGCCCTTGGTTGTATATAAGAAAGATGAGCACATGCTCGAATTCGATTTTCTCGGGCACTTGCTCTTCTAACATCCTATTTAAGGTTATTCTGAGAATATCTTCTACTTCCTTATCTAAAATAATTTTAATAGTTTGACTTCTACTTAATCCCCGCATACGCCACGCAGCTTGAGCAAAGTCTCTGAAGACGGTGTCTTTACCGATGGTCATCACTCCTAGAGCCTGATCACTTTGCTTAATGTTAGAGCCTGTGGTGTGCTTCTGATCGTAGAATGTGATCCGTTCTTCAGGGGGTAGTTTGGATAACGTTATGTCTACCGAACGTTCTGCTCCCTTTTGAATGGTTTTTAGATTTTCATCTTCGTCGTAGAAAGCAACCCCGTTGATTGAATCATCTTGCACGCTTAGACTTTGTCGAGCGATGGATTCATGGCTGATACCACGTGTAACGGCTCCGGCGTCAATAAAAGCCTTCATTTGCTTAAGTTGCGGATGCTGCTGATAGAGCTCTTTAAAAAAATTTTGGATGTTAGCAGCTGTGAAAGTATTCACGATGTTTTCCCTATTTTTCCAAAGCGATTCAAGGGTAGAACCGGTCGTGATATCGGAGGTTAAAACATCAAGCTTTGTGGGAACTGATCCCTCATTTTGCGTGCCGGTAAATCCCGCCACCGTTTTAAAGAGAAAATTAAAAACTTGAGCATTAGCTCGCATTTTCTGTGGATAATGCGTGACTTGTGACAAGGCGTATTTTTTAATAAAATCCAACTTGAGAGTTTGCTTACTATTGACATAGTTTGTGATTTCTTGGATCCAAGGGGTAGCTCCAAACAGTGTAATCTGTTCTTTGCCACCAGTTAATGTCAAAAAGCGCTTATGCACATCCGATCCAATATAGGCTTTGCCGCTATTGTGGAAAGCTAGTGCCTCGTTCCGCAATTCTTCGATTTCCTGTTCTACCATAGCGGTAGGAATGCCCTCTGCTAAACCGAGTTGCACGGTATAGTTGAGTGTTTCATAAACATCATATTCTGAATTTTTGGAGGGGGTATTACTGCCATGATAGGGAATAGCCTTGTAAATTCCTGCTTGAGTTTTGTTGGCTCCATAATACTGATTCATTTTTTTACTGACAGTTAGAGGGATCAGTCGTTGAACCTCTTCCTTGGCTAATGATAGAAGATCCTTTACAAGTTTGCTCTCTATGCTCGAGATAAAAGCCAAGCACTCTGATTGCTTTCTTTCGGATAACTTTCTTTCGGATAAATAACTATGTACTAAGTGCTTTTGATCCTTTGTGAGTCGCGAGAAGAAGATCTTCACCTCTGGATGATCCACCCCTAAAGCATTCTCCACGAGATGATTGATAAGGCGCCGAGCAATTTTTTGATGATAATCTTGTTCATTAAAAACTCGAGCATTGGTAGATGTGCCTCCGAACTCAAAGCGCATATCTGGCACAACTTGAGGATCGAGCAGAATTTGAAAAAGATAGGTGACTAGCTCACATTGAACCATGTCGATAGGTTTGGGCTGTTCCAAAGCATACTGATACTCCTTACGGGCGCTGAAAACAGTATCCGCTTCATCGATCACTACCACTCCTTGCGTCTTCCAAATGCGCATGATGTCACGCATGATGTCAAATTGCATCTTATTGCTTTCTGAGGGATCTAAAGCGTACATTCTCCAGGAGTCCCATAGCTTTAGGTAAACTCGCTGAATTGTACTGCCACTTGTGTAGAGCACACGCCGAGACGAGATCGCATGTTCCAGTCTAAGTTTGATCATGTCTAAGTCTTTTGTGGTACTAGCATTTTCATTTCGAAACTCAAAGACTTCTACCGATCGGTTAAATGAACTTCCTAAAATTCTACTAAGACGAGCAGACATATCGGGCAGTAAAGACTCAGGAATCACACCAATACAAAGATTTTCGCCATTAGCACAAAGTTGACCTAGCAAGGGCATGAGAACTTCTGTCTTGCCACTCCCCATCAGCGACTCCAACACGACCCCTAATTTTTCGGGGTCGGTGATTTGTCCATCTTTAATACGTAAGAGATCCAAATTTTCTACTTGAGTAGGCCTAAGGAGCATGTTGGAATAATATTCAAACACAAGATACTCCGGATGGTCCTCAACCACATAGCCACGAGTAGCGGCCGCTTGCTGATTAAGGTCATCCAGCAGCTGACTTATGGGCTCAGAAATGGGAGGGCTTATTTTTAGTGAGCGCTCCTCCACCAACCCACCAAACATAGAATTAGAAATAGTTACAGTTAATTTTTGAATACTCTTCATGTTATTGGATAGGCGACGTAAGTGTTGTAAGTGGGTTGAACGAATAAGGTATTCCTGTACATCTATTTGCAGTTGATAGATTTCCTCCACGGATAAGTTCGCATTAGCGTTGTGATAGGCCTCCACGTCGCGCGTGAGAAAAATGTGAATCAGATCGTTGATATCTAAAGGTTTCTTGCCCTTAGCTGTAAGCAGGGTTTCGGCGGCTTGTCCTGATTTTGTATCGGCGCTTCTATTCGCTCGCTTGAGCAGATCAAGTTCTCTTGATGCTAGCTCCTCCTCACCTAGTTCAAGCTGTTGGATAGTGGAGGCTTGTAAACGCTCAAAGGTAGTAGCGTCATGAATTGTGAAATATTCACCCCTTTGTAAAGCTGACGGATTATCCATTTTGCGTTTGAGGTAGCTCTCCAGCTCACCCTTCATGCGGACGAATTCACTTTTTGCCAAGCGACTGTTCACCGGCGCATCAAACAACCGCGCTAAATCCTCCTGTTGTGCAGCATCGGCGTATCCTAATGTGGAAACTTTGCTTACTGCGGACTCCAAATTAAACACAGGATTACTTAATGTGCTGGGATTGTAAGGCGCGTGGCACAGTTGATACTCCATATCTAAAGGTTGGTCCCTGACCTCTATGTCTTCCTTTGAGACGAGCAATTGGGGAGCGTTAAAAACCTGAGAAGCCTCCCCTACGTTTCCTTGATTTTGTTCTAAAATTTTCCAAGCTGGCTCGATAACCTTACGTAGTACGTTCTCTGATTGCGAGAAATAAAAATTCAGGTTAAAATCACTAGAGGGTCTGAACTTTTCCGGATTCAACAGAATCACTTTGAGTATTAACGCAGCACGATCATTTGGATACATATTCAGAATAGCTGTTAATTCTCGCACCTGGTCAGCTTTGGATATTGGAAAAGTTGAAATTCCTGTGATTGCTTCATAGGCGTGATCTGCGTCTTCGCCCTGTAACTCGCCTCTCACCAATTTATAGAGCGCAAAAAAATCTTGTTCGGGATGGAGTCGAACTAAATTTTGATTGGTTGGGTGTTCTCTAAGAGACTGGGCCAAACGGGAAGCCAACCCATCATCTGGCTTTTTTAATGGTTCAACATTTAATTCTTCAAGTGGATTATCGGAAATGACTGAAATACTGTCGGAAGTTCCTCCATCAGTTAGGTAGCGTAAACGATGTAGATTTTGAAGGGTCAGAGATTCTGAGTATAGAAGTAAAAACATTTCTTCATCTACTGTCAAACCCACATCTCCTACCAACTCTACATTCTCTAAATAATGCTGAATAAGGTTGTCTAACTTCTCACCCATCCAGCCAGCGTGTCCAGATGAGCTGGGAAAATCAACTGCATTTTTATTCAGGAGGTAGGCCGCGTACAGATACTGTGCCAAGGCTTTAGGATCTCTATCATTTCCATTTTCTTTACCAACGGGATCGACGCCTAAATCGGCTATAATAGTGAGGAGTTGTGCTTCAGCCTGATCGAAAGCTCTTAACGATTCACCAAAATTTCTTAATAAATTGTGTGCTTTAGCATAATCCATTGTTCTTAAATAGGCGTGAGCTAGATAGAATCTTGAAATATCTGAATCAGGAACTAGCTCCCCTGTTACTTCATGAACACGATAAGTAAAAAATGCATTTCTATTTTGTTCCAGATTAGGGTTTATAGATAAGCCTTGCGTGTTAAGGCAGCCTTCTGAACTGCTTAGAATTTCATGATAAGGCAATAGCACTATGCGTTGTCCACTTGGATTTTCCATTAGAAGAAAGAACTGATACCCATTGAGTTTGGGAAAAGCCTGCCATTCCGATAAATAGTACCCCGGGTGGTCCCTGCTATATAATTTTCCCTGGAAATTCTCTAACGTAAGATTAAAACGAGGAAATTCAATTAATGCGATTTCTTTAGTGGGAAGCATCCAACAAAGGGCCATCGACGGGTCTTCGAAATAGGAGATGAAATCCGGCACAGTGTCTGCTAATTCTAGTTTTTCTTCAAAGTTTTCATGGCAAACTTCTTCAATTTTATAATCACTTTCAGCAGACGAAATGACGTAAAGAGGTTTAAGGCCATCGGGTGAAAATACTTTGACTTCATTACTTCTTGGCTGCACTACAGCCCATAACTGGTTGTCTAGAACCAAGCCTTGTTGTTTTAGGGACAAAGACGACTTTGGTAGGTATTGATGCCAAATTCCATCGATTTGCTTTTTTATCTGCAAATCCCCTCTGATAGGCTTGTGGATGCGATAGGCTTGCCCATCAGGACTTGTAAATGCATAACTTGAGATACCATATTGATGCATTCTTTCTGGAGGGTCTACAATGGTGTTCAGAGTGGGGTTATTGAGAATATCCTCTCCAACGCGAATTGGCAAGGCGGATGAGTGGTAAACAAGGGCTCTGGAGACATCAACAAATGTCGATTCATCGCTAGTACTAAATAAGGGAAAGTAATCTTGAGCTTTCCAAGATTGCTCTTTAAAATCGAGATCTATCGATCGCATGATACTATTAAGGATAATACTTGCCTTTGAACCTTGCAGTAACTGTGCTAGGGGCGCTTGATTAATTTCCAATAAAGCATCACCTGCGAGTACTTGATCTTCAGGCAATGAGGCTCGATAGGGCATATATTGTGCCATTAAAGCAAGTAGCTCAGTCAGTTGATCTTCAGTTAACGGGGAAGGGCTTTGCTCATAGGTTAAGGCAAGAACCAGACAAAGGCTGGCTTTGGCGTCTTGTGCCAGATGAGGGGTCTGCAATAGATTTCGCGCAATCGATTGACTATCAAGAAAAGCGGGTGAAGGGGATATGTTCATACCCAATTCTGCATTAGCATATGCGACGTAGCGTTCGCATAAAGTGCTTATTCGAAGAAAATAAGCCATTGTGTCCCAACTTTCGATCACCTTGGCCCTGTCGCATTGGTCTGATATAAGCGCTGCAAACCTACTGATCAACCGCTCAGCTTCTTGAGGTGCCACTGTAAACTCCTCCAGCAGACGACCTGGTTCAAAGAACAGACCTTGAAACAATTCTTGATATTCAACTAATCCCATCAAATGGGGATGTTGAATAAAATACTCTAGTGTTTGCAGTATTTGCGAAGATCCATTGGAGACAAGAGCATAAATTTCGCGAATTGTTTGTATCGAGTAATTTTCACTGAGGTTGGCAGATCGAAAAAGAGCTTCATCAGCGCTAGGACGTACATAATTGAATGAATTTGCATAATCTTTGTTCCACCCACCGAACTTTATGGGTTGATACAATATAGATTGAGGATTTGCGGGATTAAAGAACAAAATATCTTTAAAAAAACCCTCTTTGACACGACTATAAAGTGATAGACCAAGCACAGCCTGTTTACGTGCATTTGTTAAGGGGATGGTGGGGAAGCTGCTAGTAGCCTGAAAATCCTTTGACTCAACATCAACATCGATCTTTATTGATGGATTCGTTGGCCGGTTCTTGTCGTCGTAAAAAGCGTTATTACCATTGTGTCTTGTATAAAGCGTAGCTTCTATCGGATATCGAAATATAAAACTATTAGAAACTGTTAGATTTAATAATTGATAAAAATAATCTGGAAAAAAATTTTCTTTACCCTCATCTCTTCGATCACGTATTGCGTCTGCATAAAATTCCTTTTCTTGAATTACATTCGTATCTCTTTTCTGCCGCACGCTGGGTAAATCCATCAAATATCTACTAACACTGCCTGAATCCGCTTTTAAAAAGTTTTCATCCATGCTGAGATATCGCCAAGCAAAATCCCCAACAACTGATAAATCTCCCTTAACACTCTTCAATTCATCGACAGAGTCTTTTTTTTGGGAAATTTCATTCCAGTACTGTCTAATTCTCGAAAGATTAGAGTCACTTTTTGGACTGCTCATAATCATAGATAAGGAAGAGTAATCTAATACATGATATTTTAAAATTTCATCGACTAAAAAATTAGTGGGTTGCAATTCTAAAATCTTCATCATTAGGGCGTGACAAATAGTCCAAGCACTTAATCTATCTACAAAGACTTGGGGCGATAATTTATTTTTTCTTTCAGGGTGATCTCTCGTTAATATAAAATGATTAGAAAATTCTAGTTCTGCAATGTGACTAATAGAGCTAATAATTTCTTCACAATCCTTACTCATTAATCCTTTGATTTCTTCCAAAATCCATTCTAAAGGTAGCTTAGCCATCACTTGGTGCATGGCAGAGAGGACTGCGCTAGGGTTAGTTCCTTTTAAATGAGTTTGTTCAATGCTACTAGAAATCCGCGCTAGGTCAACGGAGAGAGAGAGCTTGTTAGGAATCCAATCTGCTAACGAAAATGTATCCATTGCTTCTGTAATTTTTAGGACTGGAAAGTCGGATGGCGGCTTCAAATCTACAGAATGTATGGAAGATGGACTTATCAACTCAACTTTACGTTTAGCTATTTCCGCATTAGCTGAGGTATTATTAATAGTTGATTGAATCTCACCAACCTTTTGACTTGCGTATAAATATTCCAAATGGTTTATACGTCCACTACTTTGCAAATCTTCAAGACTATGAGCAAATGCACTAAGGCATTTTTGTAATAAGCGAATAGATTGTTCGTTGTAACTACTTAGCTTTAGTTTACTTTCATACTCAATGAGAGCCTTGAGACCGAGTTCAAACTCAGACTGTACAGTTTGTGGTGCAGACCGTTGGTAGCTTAGGGCTGTGAGTAGACTCATCAAGGAGCAGGTGCCAGAGGTTTGTGCTTTCCTTATATCGTTAGATGAAAGGGCTTGAGTGCGAGGCTTGCCACCAAGTAATGAAAGAAGCTTGACGTAGATATCGTCCGCATTATAGCCAAAATCTTTATCATCAACAGAAGTTGATAAGGCTTGTAAAGCTCTTACATGGAGTCTTGAAAGAATGTTTTCCAATGGGACATCATTGAGTTCAGCAAACGTCATTTTTGTTTTAAGCATCATAACCACCAAGGCGTGCTGGCCTAAACTTATACCAGCCCCTGAGTTATAAACACGCACGGTGAAAAGGCCATTTTCTTGTTTGGTATACTCATAGTAAATGGCATGTCCTGATGGCTTACCTACCCATCCACCTGGCAATAGGATGGTATTACCAGGAATCGCATTTTGCAGCATTTCGGAAAGTGTTGCATGAAAACTATCGCTGCCTCTTGATTGAATCAGGCGCTCTGCCTTTTCAAGCATTTCAACAAGGTCTGCTTCATGAGGAAGAGGGTGACTGGGATCATCCTGATACTTTGCTAAAACTTTAAGCTTATGAGATAGTAAGTTTAGCACGATCTTCAAAGGCTGTATTGATGGCATTCCTTCTAATTTTGTGCCTGAACCGAAAGAATCTCCTAAAATGTGCAAAAGAGCATGATCATTGATGCCGATTGGAGGGCCTTCCACAGTCTCTCGTAGCACCTCTAATGCTTTCAGTTGGTATGCGAGGTTCATCTGGTCGTACTCTACAAGCATTGTTTCGGCATGTTGTTGAAGAGCACTAACCTTTTGCAGCCATTCTAGCGTTTCAGAAGAGGTTAAAGGCATATCAGAACGTAAATTAGTATACCGCTGCTGAACCTCAGAGATGTGATGAGATAGAGTGGTCAGTTTATGACCCAGAAACGGAAGGTTTTCGTGTAAAGCAGTCAATTCACCCTTTAGAGTTGTTAAGCGGCTCAAATAACTGTCTATTTTGGGCAATTCATTAGCCTGCGCCAACTGTATACGATCTGACAATGGCGCCTCTGAGGATGGTACCTGAAAGGTACCGAGAAAGTCTGTCGCGCTCTTGGGCCACGTTTTAAGGTAACAATCATTGGCTTTTACAGCCGAAATCACCTCTGGAGTCTGATTTGGCCCAATATAAGCCGAAGCAATATTGACGATGGGGGTTGCTACAAGTGACTTTTCAGGAGGGTTCAGAGTAAGGTATTGATGATAGTCTGAAAGAAAGGCGCGATATTTAGGGTATTCATTTGCCAGTTGAAGATACTTCACAGATGAGCTTGAAGATGATTTGAGGTCCGTATACATCTTAAAACACTCATACCCAAACAAAACGTCTTGTGTTTGGTTATTTTCTGGTGGGGCAACAGTTCCTAGATCTTCAAAATAGTCGACAAGAGCACCAAAATACTGATTTCGTACCTCAGGTGCTAGCGTCTGTTGAACCCACATCTCCCAGCCAGTGGCTTGGCTTGCCATTTTACCTTCGGCGTTGAGGCCTAGAAATTGGGCTGTCCAAGCGGCAATAGAAGCGGGTGCTACCTGCTGAATCTTAGTAAAAGCGGACTCTAATAGGCTCTGTTTCCCCTTATCTAAAGTCGGTGATTCTCCGGCGATCATAGTGTCAGGAGAGTACTGCACTTGTATTTCGTGGCGCAAAAACTTGTCATAATGTTCTAGAAAATCTTGATCCACGCCAAAGCTTCGGGCCTTTTCCAAATAGTAGTCGTACCCTTCATGCCCGTCACCTGCCGAATCCACGGACTGGGCCATCATACGCAGATAATAACGGTAGTCTTGGCGTCCAACTGGCGTTCCAAAACAAGCGATCAGCGAGGGGGAGACAGCCTGCAGATAAAAGAAGAAACATTGATAGAACAATTTACGCGTTGGGGAATCTGGTTCAGAAAGCTTGGCAAGTCTTCTCTGTTCCCACTGACGATGTCGTTGTGCACGGGTCAGAGGGCGCTCTTCCATTCGAATCTTTTTCAATTGGTCGGGATCGTAGGTCACCTCACTATCAATGACATGTTGACCTGTCATTTGATCTAGACTTGCTTCCGCTTTTTGCAAGATGGATTGAGCCTTTTGTAAGTTTGCTAAACAGTGCGTCTTCATTTTTTCTGAAAGGTCCTTGGCACATAGTGCTTCTAGACTTTTTACCCATTCTTGGCAGGCATTCACTGTTAATGAAAACTGATGATACTCCATGCTCAGCCGCTGCGTGTCTCTGTTAGCAAGGCTTCGCTTCCAACTCGCTTCCGATTCAGCTAGCTCAGCCTTAAGAGCTGGAAATAGGTCATCCACAAACTCCTCCAATTCAAAGAGAGCTTGCCGTTCCTGTTCCTGAGCTCTTGCGCCCATTTGGGGGACAGCGGGGTACTCATGTGCGAGCTTGCCAAATACAGCGGTCTTTTCGACAAAAGAACAATAGGCAGCGGGTGAAAAGGCTTGGCCTCCTTCCAGCAGCTCCATTTTTTGATCTGAAAGAAACTTTTGGGCAATTTCGTGAGTCTCTTTGGCGGCAAAATAATCCTCAAGAGCCCAAACAACGTTTTCATAGTACTTCAACTCTTCATCTTGGCCCTTAGCAGATAGATCCAAAATCCTGTCGCCAAAACGCTTAACAAAGTTCCAATCGAGGTTTTCTTGATTTTCAACGCCTTCGCTTAGCCAGGATAAGCCTCGCTGTATAAGCCCTCCAAGCCAAGACGAAGATGGCGCGGATGGTCGTTCACCTCTAATCTCCTTTAGTAGCTCAGCTACCTCTTCCTTAAAACCGATAGCTTGTTGGGATGCATGCAGCCGCTTACCGATTATCTCTTGTTCAGTCAACAATTTCTTTGCGAGCCATGTATACTCATGGATAGCCACAGGATCCGTAAGCGATGCTAAGCTTTCGCAGAATGACTGAACTTTTTGAGCTGATGCATTAAGGTTAAAATCAACTGAGCGCTCTTTTAATTCGCGAGCATGAAGATGCAGGCAAATAGAGGGCCATAATTCTTCAATGAAGGTGAGAATGTCATCCTCTTGGTGGATAATATCCTTGGCCTTGAAACCCTCCTTCTTGACGCGGAGAGCCCAACCACCACTACCGTCTTCTTGGTCTACAATAGTAATCGCTTTCAGTAGAACTAGATCTTGTATTATAGGTTGAATTTTTGAATGCGTTTCTATCGGATTGTTCGACGGCGTGACTCTAACTGTTAAAGAATCAGAACTGTTGTTAATTAGTTCAGTTTTTATTGAATGATTAAAAAATGGATCATTATAAAATAAAGAATCTTCCAATTTCATAAATATACCATTACAAATCAAACGCTAATTTAAAATTTGACGTTTCTAACTTTATTCTATGTAATGTAACACATTATTTCAAGCATTTCCTATCGCTCATCAAAAAACCTGGAAACGCCTATCATTCATAGTTGACTAACGACACAATCACATAATTTTTTTTATTTACTATCGAATGTCAAATCCGATAAATACAAAAATTAAGCCTATTCAATAAAATGAATTAACACAATTAATTGAATAGGTTTATCAAAATTAAATATTGACAATTAAAATCATAAATTCAAGAATAGTTATATAGTAAACTGACACTAATAGAGCTACTAAATTAATAAAAATAAAAAGCAAGACTACAATGAAAACAAAAACAAGCTGGCTCATCATTAGGTTCGGGTTCACTCTTGTCTATCTAAGTCTTGTTACGCCTATAACCAGTCAAGCGTCTACAGGGGATGCCCAAAATCCGGATAACTGCCCATGGGTATTTAAACCTATTCAACGCGTCATTTCAGCGTGTTCTGCTATGTTTGGCAACGAAGGTGAGTGGGTCCAGGAGTGCCCACCTGAAACGATGGGGGATGGCGGAGGCGAAGGCGGAAGCGGAGAGGGCTCCGGCGGTGGGGGCGATGGTAATTCAGGAAACGGTGGAGGCGGTGGAAATCCAGGCGATGGGAATGGCAACGGCTCATCCGGCGGAGGTGGTGAAAATTCATCTAACGACGGTGGTTCTAATGGAGTAACTACTGACGGTGGTGGTGACTCTTCAGGCGGTGGTGAGGAAGGCGGTGGAGGCTCCAGTGGCGGTGGTGAGGAAGGCGGTGGCAGCTCCAGTGGCGGTGGTGAGGAAGGCGGTGGCGGCAACTTATCCTTACTTCCACCAGGAGATGGCGGAGGAAATCCTCCTGACTTCACTGACAATCCCCCCGGCGGTGGTGGCGGAGGCCCTCCTTTTACACTGGCGACTCCAGAGCCAGGCACGTACGTGTTAATGGCAAGCCTACTCTTGCTTACACTTCTATTGCGACGTCGACGCATGGCACCTAAAGATCAATAAACGTTGCACAGGTTGAAAGTCTAGGTTACCTTGTGCTCCAAAGCACATGGAGGATGACCTATGCTTACACCCAAACCGGTGCGACAATCTGCTATTGAAGATCAAACCTACAAAGTATTCCCGAATGACCTTAATTCACACGGCACCGTATTCGGCGGCTTGGTCATGGGCCTTGCCGATCGAACAGCGGCCGTCGTTGCAGAACGACATGCCGGAAACCTATGCGTAACCGCTGCTGTCGATTCCATGCACTTTCTAGCTCCGGCTGGCCGTGGAGACGTCCTCATCTTAAAAGCTGCGGTGAACCGTAGTTGGCATAGTTCTATGGAAATCGGTGTGAAAGTGCTCGCAGAGCATTACAGCACAGGTGAAAAAAAGCATATTCTATCCGCCTACTTCACCTTTGTCGCTGTTGACGATGCGCACCAACCCACTGAAGTGCCAGATATCATTGCAGAAACGTCCGACGAACAACGCCGCTTTGAAGAAGCGGGGTACCGTCGTGAGCGCCGGCATATAGAAGCAAAGCTGCGACGTGAGCGGCGAGAAAAGTGAGTCTGATTGGAAATTTTATTTGACGTAAACAGGCGAAGTGCGATTAATTTACTTATAGCAACCCAAAAAAGGTAAAAGCTTATGACCTCACTATCAGTTCGATCACTCCTCTCTACTTTCAGTATGTCACTTCTCATGCTTTTGGCTATTTCAACCACTTCAGATCTAGGCGCAGTTTATGTGGCAGGTGGTAGTGTTGTGTATGACTTAACAGACATGCAAGATGACAACGGCGTCTATTGCCTAGAAAAATGTCCATGCAGAAATCGCCACCGCATGGCAAATCTCGACGTAGGCAAATGCCCTTGCAGCGAACACTGCGACTGCCCTCCTGAATGTGGTTGCCGCGTGTATGGCGATTCAAGGTTCTGTGGAAAACAAGTAGCTCCAGGCGATAAACCCCGCCCACACGCCAACGAACAAGCTCGCCAACATCCGCTAGACACCGATCAGTGGAACCAACACCACCCACATACCGAGTATGGATATCTCTTAACGACCGCCGCTCCAGGATGCCCATACATCCCCACGACCTATGATATGGATCCCAATTGCTATGTTTCAGACGGAACTTGGGACGGATGGCATCAATTCGGATTATTTAGCACGAATCACTTTAAACGCTCGGGAATGCCAGCTCGTTGCTATCACTATCAGCCACAATTCACACGTGGTCAGTGGAACACCATCACCCGCCACCAGAATTATTATATGAGAAATATGCGTTCAGGATACTCGCATTAGCAGACTGGTCATTGGAAACCCGACAACAACTAAAGTAAGACTACAAGGATTTCGAGCGAGCGCGTAATTCAGGCCTGCCAATTCAAATTGATTTATTTTTTAAGGTTGCAGATTTTCCATTAATATAGGCACTGGCGTCTATTAGTGTTTTAAAGTTTATAGCCTCAGCAACATGTGTTTTATTAACATATTTTCTTATTTTTTTTATTTTAGCATCTTCTGGAATATTTGGAATTTCTTTCTTAACTGCCCTTTTTATGTTAAGAACATTCATTTTTATTGCATGCATTTTAGTTGTTAAAGACTCGCTTGCTTCACTTCTAAGATTTCTATTGGCCACAACTAAATCTTTTAAAGATACCGCTATATCGGAATACTTATCTTGATAAATCTTAACAATCGCATCATCTAACACATTATCAAACTTCATTTTACCGATTATGTCTCCAGACTTTTTAATTTCCTTATCTACTTTTGCTTGAATTTTTTTCATATCTTTAACTGAATTTATATTGGCTCCATCAATTTTATTCATTAATGAATTTATTCTGTTCGTACTAAAATCTAAGCCAATGGAATTTCGAAGATAGGAGAATACGTTAACCCCTCCGTCCTGCTTTTGGAGAGCACAAAAATTCAAAGTAGTGCTTTTTGCTAGTTTTTCCCGACAATCAGCCTTGAAATTTTTAATATTATCACCCAGTTTTACGTCATCTTTTATTGTAGTATTACTAAATGATGTTGCATCTACGATTCTAGGTCCTATATTCATACCCACCCCGCATATTAATTACTATACATTCATTTTAATATATTTATTATTTAATTAAAAAAAATAAATGCAATTAATTTATTTAATTGTTTTCAACGAAATCGCATCAATAACTACTCTCGTCTAACCTAACCTTGCCTCGAAAAATCCAGTAAATACTGATCGTATAGGCAACCACCATTGGTATTCCAATCACAGCTATCAGTAAAAGAATTTGCAACGTCATTTCAGAAGATGAACTGTTGAAAATGGTTAAGCTCAGGGCTGGATCATTCACTGCTCTTAAAGCTACGGGATAAGTCCCTAATCCAAATAGAGCAAATAAGAAAATAATGTTCAGGCAAGACGAAATAAAGGCGTACCCATCCCGTCCTTGCTGTATCTCACGAGGAATATTGGCAATGGCCAACATATTGACAAGGGCGACAAGAAAGAAAAGAGGTCGTTCTTGAATTGCCTGGGTCATGTGGGGGTAATAGATCAATGTCGCCACGGTAGTGCACGCATAAAGCATAATAAAGGTGATAATCGCTGGATTGACCCACTGCCTGATTTTATCATGAAGATCGCCTTCTGTTTTCATCACAACATAGATCGCGCCATGCATTGTAAAAAGCGCTAGTGTCATCACCCCAACCAAAAGAGCATAGGGATTGAGTAAGTCCATAAAACTACCCAAATGTTCGCCCTCAATGTCTAGAGGGATTCCACGGATGAGGTTGCCCATCACAATTCCAAGTCCCAGCGCAATCACAATACTTGCGGTGGTAAACGCAAAGTCCCAGCTTCGTCGCCACCATAACATCGGCTGTTTACTGCGAAATTCAATAGCCACAGCACGAAAAATAATGCCTGCTAGCAAAACCATAATGGGGACATAGAAGGAAGAACAAAAGCTTGCATAAACCTGTGGGAAGCCCGCAAACAGGGCTCCACCACCCGTCACTAACCACACTTCATTGCCGTCCCATACAGGACCAATCGTGTTAAGCATCAGGCGACGTTCGCGATCATTACCCGCAAAAAGGTGCAACACGCCGACACCTAGATCAAAACCATCCAACACAGCATAGCCAGTTAAGAGCGCTACGAAGGCTGAAAACCATATAAACTGAAGCTCTGGTAGACCAATTCCAAGATTCATTATTTTTCTAGCTCCTCTAGATAAACCTCTTGCTGATGATACTGAACATGGGACGCGTCATCTTCTGCCGGACCAACCTTGATCTTGTGATCAAGCATGTATAAAAATAGGGCTAATAATAAGATGTACACAATAGTGAACATAATTAAAGAACCTAAGATCTGGTTGGCGTGTACTGATCGAGATAGTCCTTCAGATATCCGGAGCAGATTGTAAACGATCCAAGGATAGCGTCCCATTTCCGCCGCCATCCAACCAGCCTGATTGGCAACTTGTGGAAACATAACAGAGGCTACCAGAACACGCAGCAACCATACCTTGTTAAACAGGGTTCCACGCCACCAAAAAAAGATGGCCGCCGCAATGGCGAAAACCATGCAACCCCACATATACAACATCAAATGGTAGGATTGAAAAACCCAACCGACCTTAGGCCAATCCTTTTCAGGTACAGCATCAAGCCCTTGCACTTTAGCATCCACATCACCCCAAGCCAAATAGCTTAGCATTTTAGGAATGGTAATACCGTAATCAACCCGGCGTTCGGCCGTATTGGGAATACCCAAAATATACATCGGGGCACCCGCTTCTGTAGTATAAACACCTTCCAAAGCGGCAAGCTTGGCTGGCTGATATTTCGCTACAATTTTGGCCCCTAGATCTCCCGTGACTAATTGTAAAGTCGTTCCGACCACTGCTACAGATAAACCAACTTTAAGGGATGTGCGCACAAAGTTCACATGCCGCTTTTTCAAGCTATAGTAGGCACATACGCTGATGACCAAAAACGCGCCTGCTAACCAACATCCAAATACCGTGTGGGCCAATCTCACCATCGAGGAAGGGTTAAATACCATCGCCCAAAAATCCACGATTTCAGCACGAGCAGCAAGCCCCTCGCCTACAATATGATAACCTTCTGGCGTTTGCATCCATGAGTTCGCCACAACGATCCATATGGCGCTGAAATGAGCACCCAGCGCTACCATTAACGTGGCAAAGAAGTGCATTTTTGGGCCAACGCGGTCCCATCCAAATAGAAGAATCGCTAAAAAACCCGATTCTAGGAAGAATGCAAACACCCCTTCTGCCGCTAAGGCGCTGCCAAAAACGTCTCCAACAAAGCGTGAATAATGAGACCAATTGGTACCAAACTCAAACTCCATGACAATGCCAGTCCCCACTCCTAGGGCAAATGTCAGAGCGAAAACGCGTGTCCAAAATTTGGCATAGCGTTTGTACCTTACCTCTCCAGTTTTAAGAAATAAGCCTTCAATAATGACCATTATTAGCCCCAAGCCTATGCTTAAAGGCGGATAGATGTAATGGAACATGATTGTCACTGCGAACTGTACGCGTGCGAGCGTTTCGGTTTCCATGAAACTGGCCTTTTGTCGATTGAAGAAGCGTTGTATTACAAACAAATCGCGCTCGTTTGTAAAGAAGAATTTAGTAGATAGGAGGGATCGGATTGCTTGTCCTTAATATTCTGTCCCTGTACACTCTTACGGTAAGCATCATTCCACCGGAGAGACAATACAATGATTAAAACCAAAATCATGGGTATCCTAAATGTTACTCCTGATTCCTGTTACGATGGTGGCAGGTATTTTTCAATCGACAATGCCGTCTCTCACGCGCTAAAACTCCACGAGGATGGAGCAGACATCCTCGATATTGGAGGCGAATCCACCCGCCCTGGTGCTGAACAAGTCAGCGAAGAAGAGGAACTGCGTCGTGTTATCCCAGTGATCCAGGCCATTCGCTCGCAACTGGCGGTTCCCCTATCAATCGATACTATGAAAGCGGGCGTAGCAGAACAAGCAGTCGCTGCTGGAGCATGCCTTATCAATGACGTCAACGGATTCAGGGATCCAGCTATGCGCCAGGTAGCCGCCAATTTAGGAGTGCAGGTCTGTATCATGCACATGCTTGGTACACCTAAAACGATGCAGGCAGATCCGCAATATCCTGATGGCGTGATGTCACATATTTACGATTTTTTTGATGAACAAATCGATCTTTTGCTCGATGCTGGCGTCGAAGAACAAAATATTATTCTCGATCCAGGTATCGGATTTGGAAAAACCGTTGCCCATAATATAGAAATTTTACAGAATCTGCCCGAACTACGAGAAATGGGATTTCCTGTCCTGCTGGGAACTTCGCGTAAAGATTTTATGCGAAAAATCACGGGCAAGGATAGAAACGAACTATTACCCACCACGATCGCAGTGAACTCACTGATGATGATGGATGACGTCGATATTCTGCGCGTCCATGATGTCGCTGAGCATCGCATGGCTAAACAGGTATTAGGTCACTTCAAATGCTCGAATTGTAGCTGCCATTAACCTTTAAAATGACTGCACCGGCACCCTATGAAGGTTTTTCACTTACTAGTCCCGGGCCTTGAGATCGGCATCATTGCCGTGATGCTCTACTACTTGCTATCATTTTTTTGGAATTCGCGCGCTATGGACCTTGTGCTGGGGCTAGGCGCCCTCTTGCTATTCATTGCAGCTGTTAATTGGCTCAAACTTCCCGTGCTACAACGCATGGTGCTTTACATGGGTAATGTTGCCATCATTGCACTGCTTGTCATCTTTCAGCCCGAACTGCGCTTAGCATTGGCTAAATTAAGTGTTAAAGGAAAGAATTTTAAAGAAATCACTGAATTCGATAGGTTCCTAGATAGTCTCGCTCAATCTGTGTATCGGATGGCGGAAAAGCACGTCGGAGCCATTGTCGTATTAGAAAATCAAGATAGCCTGGATGAGTATGCTAACAAAGCCGTGCTCCTGAATGCCGAATTTTCGTCTGAACTTCTAGAATCCATCTTCAGCACCAACACGCCCCTTCATGATGGTGCCGTACTTATTCGCGGTAACACGGTCTTATCCGCGGCCACAATCCTCCCGCTTGCTGATGAAAATGCCCAGCTTTCAAGATCCATGGGCACACGTCACCGCGCTGGCTTGGGACTCAGTGAGCTCACTGATTCCCTCATTGTGGTAATCTCCGAAGAAACCGGGAAAGTATCGATAGCAAGAGAAGGCATTATTACTCGCGGTGTAAAAATGGACCGCTTTAAAGGCATTGTTCGAAGCATCTTCACTCCTCCCAAGCTTGCTCCCCAATCCAATCACAGCATCCTCGAGTGGCTCAAAAAATGGACAGTTTAATCAAACGTATCTTTATTGATGATTGGAGACAAAAAGTAGTCGCCGTCCTCGGCGCCTTTGTTATTTGGCTATTTATCCATCAAAGCATTACTGAGACAAAAACGCTCCCTAATGTACCGATCCGATTGGTCAACATACCCTCTGACCGTACCCTGCAAGGACTCCTTCCCAACGGCTTGCTCAATCGTCGCGTGAACCTTACCGTTAGTGGAACAAAAGATGTCATTGATAACTTAGAATCTAGTGATCTCGAGGTCTTAATCGATGCATCGACGCTACCAGATGAATGGGTTCTTCAAGTTTCCAAAAAGAACCTTATAAGCTTAAATCCAGAAATCGACCTACTCCATCACATCAGCACCGTTAGCAATAATGAACTCGTCATTAAAATGAGCCGACTGATTACCGAACGCATTCCTGTTTACATTGCTCCACCTTTGGGTACGGCACCAGAAGGCTATCAGTTTTTAGATATCTACCCGCAGACTCTCTACCACACGATCACCGGTCCTGAAGAACTGCTTCATCAACTCGAAGAAAAGGGATTTCACCTCACATTTGACCTGGATGAAATATCCAAGTCCCAATTAGATCAGCTGAAGGGTTCCGAATTGTCATTCAGAAGCGATGAGGTCAACTTTCCAGTACCAGATCGATGGAAAACCCTCTTGGTACCCTTTGAAAGTGAACTGCCAGAAATTATCAATGATCCGCGAGCCAAAGAGCTACACATTACCTTCTTGCGCAAAGAGATCATTCCCATTGGCCAGGAGATCCCCATTCGCGTGTTCTATCCAATTGAATATAGCGGACAGATTAACCCTGGCGATGGTGCTCTAGCCACTAATGAACTGGTGGTAGAGGAGAATGACCTAAAACTCTTTAGACAGCCTCTTTATCTAGGCGAAGTTAGCCGCCTGTTTATCGACATTGTTAAAAACAACCTAGAACTCGTTGTTGTCGCCGCTCCACATGAGGAACGTGAGTTCTTGCAATGGAGTCTTGAATTCATCAACCAACGAGAATTAGAAGAGACGTTCGTCTCACTTCTTCTGTCCGACCGTAATGATGGATCGAATCAAAAGAAGCGAGAGGTACGTTTACGTCGGCGCTTTAGAGAGTACATGCAGAGTGTGGAAGTGTTTAGGGAAAAGGGCCAAAGACTCATGTTAGAAGCCCGACTTCAAGAGCACACGATCACCGTTAAAGACGTCTCGGGAACTTACTAATCATGTCACTTCCACAAAAGGTTGCGATTCTTAAAAGCAGCATTGGCAAGCATGGAGGTGGGTTAGAGAAGTATGCGCGGAGACTCATAGAAGCCTTTGTGGCTGATCATCACCACGTCACGGTACTCACTATATCCTCTGAGCCACTTCCCACAATGCCTAATTGCGAAATGATCAACCTTGCCAAACCATCTCAATTAGGCATCGCTAATGTGTGGCAGTTTAATCGCCTATGCCACCGTTGGTTACGTGAAAATCCGCAAGACGTTGTTTTTGGGATGGATCGCACCACATGCCACACCCATTACCGAGCTGGTAACGGCGTTCATGCTGCCTACTTGGAGCGTCGCAAAAAGACAGAGGGCTGGTTCAAAAGCATGTCGTTTGCGATAAATCCTCTCCATCAGCTGATACTAAATTACGAACAACGCGCATTTGAAGATGAAGGGCTACATCGACTGTTTACCAATAGTCAGATGGTTAAGAACGAAGTCCTATCCCATTATACGCTAAATCCCAACAAAATTGCCGTTATCCACAATGGTGTCGAATGGCATGAGTGGCAAGCTCCCTTTGATGCTTGGATTAATGAACGTCCCCAATTACTCCAACGGCATGGGTTAAATCCCGACAAATTCCAGCTCCTGTTTGTTGGGCATGGGTTTCGACGCAAAGGACTGCATCTTCTATTGGAAGGCTTAGCAGCGCTAAATAGACGCGATATTGAGCTCTCAGTGGTAGGTAAAGACAAGAATCTTTCCCATTTCCAAAATCTCGCCAATGAACTTGGCATTACCTCTCAGGTTCATTTTTGTGGTATTCAAAAGGAGGTTATCCCCTTTTATCAAATGGCCGACGCTCTCGCCATTCCGTCCACCTACGATCCCTTTGCTAATGTGACGCTTGAAGCACTGGCTATGGGCGTTCCCGTCATTTCTTCAAGAGATAATGGTGCGCACGAGATCCTTTCACCCTCTCTTGGTCAGATTATAGACGATACTGAAAACTGCGAAGCCTTTGCACACACTCTTTCAGCGGCATTGCAATGGCCAAAGACAATGGAACAAGCGAATACCATTCGACACGCTGCGCAAAAATTCGATTTCTCCAGTCAAATTCGTTCAATTGTGGATAACACTATTTATGCCTAACGACCGCTTTTATACACCTGAGCAGCTAGTAGAAAACGCTCCTGTCAATCTACCAGAAGACGAAAGCCGTCACCTAGCTCGCGTTATGCGAGTAGCAGAGGGTGAGGTAATCGAGGTGATCAATGGTCACGGACAACTCGCTAGAGCACGTGTTGATGCGGTTCAAAAGAAACATGTCACCCTTACTGTTGTGAAAGTTCATCATGCGCCTCCACCCACCCGTGAAGTGATTTTAGTGCAGGCAATGCCACGTCTTGCTCGACTCGATACTATTGTGGAAAAAGGAACGGAATTAGGGATGACACAGCTGTGGCTATTCCCGGGACAGCGTAGTGAAAAAACAGAAATCTCAGAGCATCAGCAAATACGTATTCACGCACAGATGGTCGCTGCTATCAAGCAATGTGGAAGGCTTTTTTTACCTACGCTGATAGTAAAGCCAGAGCTAAATCGTTGGCAGGGCATACCTCACAAGGCCTTTTTCGGAGACGTTGACCCTTCTGCCCCGCACTTTTATGCTGAACTCAACGGATTACATAACGAAAGCATCATATTCTTCGTCGGCCCTGAAGCAGGGTTTTCTACAAACGAAGAACGTCTCATGCGCAAAATGCATGCTAAAGGAGTTTGTCTGCATGCTAACATACTACGTACAGACACCGCCTCCCTTGCGGCCCTTACTATCATGTCGTTGCTGTAAAATAAGAAAAACATTAGGGCTGCCACTTCGACGAAGTGGCGCTACATCTTTTATTATACGCTGTTTTTACCATCGTAGGTAGATGAAATGAGTGAGCCAGAGCTAGAGCGAGTTACAAACAATATTCACCGAGAAAATTGAAAAAAAACACTATTTCAAAAGTTTTACCTCTAGTTTGTCGCGCTAGAACAGGCCTATTCTTCCCAATTGAAAAGTCGCGCCACTCGGCCAAGTCTCGACTTGGCCTTCGATGCGCAACGTTTCACTAGGAAAGAACGACTGTGTTCAAGCGCGATGTAGGTGGCAAGTCGGGTTTAAACCCGGTTATTTCATTTCGATATTGATCAGCGTGCGCAAACTCTCAAGATCTTCATCCGTGATGTTATCTTTGTCCATTATCGATAATAGCTTCTCTCGGACTGCAACGCTTTTCAAAGCTGGAGACCCTCTAAAGTCCCACGCTAAGGCATATTTTATCTGAAGCATCATTACCGCGTCATCTATCTTCGGCAACCAAGAGAGCCACTCCACTTTGGTAGGATCCTTTTTAGCATGGAGGATGAGATCATTCGTGCTATTTTGAGCTTGATAAACTTTTTCAATTAAAGTCTTGTAGAGCGACTGTAATTCTTGATCACTTATTGCGGCTGTGGCGTATCCACTACTAGACAACATAAGTATCGCATTAATAAAAAACATTCTAAACATAAACAACCAATTTTTAAATTGTAATAAAAACGTATTATATCACAGATTACTTAATATAATATCAATGCAATAGATGTTAACTAAAATATAGACACACTATATTATATCTTATTAAACAAAAATTAGGCAATGTTATCACAATGGAAATTAATAATCTAAACATCCGGATACATCGCAATACAACAATAGAGGACGATATATTTAAGTCATCCAATAAAATGTATAATAATAATATAAAGACTATTAAACAGTATATTTTTTTCGTATTATGAAGAAAGATATTTATATGACGTCTATCCTAAAATGGACAAAAAGATTATAAAAAAAGCTTGAAATTTTATCTTTTTGTCTAGAGAAATCCATGAGAAATAAAATTAATTATGTAAATTCCGAAAATAATTTAACTGAATTAGTTCACAAAGTTACGAAAAGATTAATTAATAAAAATTTTAAAACAGATAAAAACAAAGAACAGAAATATGAATTTATTAATGAGGTAGTTTCAAATTCAGAAGAGTTCGCAAGAAATATAATTGATGCAAATGAAATTACTGATGAGGAAACAATAAAAAAGGTCCGCGCAGTAATTAAAGAAACTACAGATGAATTAACACCTAAAGAAATTTCTAGTATTACACCTGAGCTGAGCAGCAACAAGAAATTCATAGCAATATGGAATTTAGGATACAAAACAAAGTTAATCACATTGTCAGCGAAAAAATTGAAAATGATGATCTTCTTAACAAATTGACCGGCGCGGGGATCATGGCTCTAGCACCAAAATCGCTAGAATATTTGGGAGAATATTTACCAAGCTTTAATATTAGTGAACCCATGAGAGCCACAGCCTCCCTCGGCTTGCCCATGAGTGCCACAAGCGCCCTTAGCATGCCCATCAGACAATTCAATGCAACCACGCCTATATTGAGTGCATTAATATACTTGATTGCTCGGGCTTGTTTTACCAAGCTAGAGTCATCGATTAAGACTTGTCTTAATCAGTGCGGCATAAAACCTAACAAGTCGGTGATGCATCACATCTCCACCGGAGGCTCTCTCCTCTTAACGGGTCTTATTACCTTTGCATACCTGACTGACCAGACCTCTTTTGCCGGGCAAAGTGTAGCCTTTGCTGTAATTGCATCGTGGGCTGCAACAAGAATGGTATTTCGATAGTCTTTCTGAAAAGAACAAAAACAGCATGGGATGTTCGCTTTTGAACATCCCATCTTGTTAATGTCTAATGAAAGACAACGCCCTTGTAAACGAGGGCTTTTTCAGGATCGAGAGTAACCAGCTGCCCTTCCTTCAAGACTGACATCGCTCCGTCAGCTCGAGAAATGTAGGGACGGTTATATTTTGCCGCTAATTCTGCTAAACACGCTTCAGATTGGGGATCGTCGACGTGATTGTGAAGAACAATGGCGCTGGCACTAGCAACAAATGGTTCCAGGCTAGAGTCACAGCGTGATATCACTAAGATTTGATTCCGCACCATAAAAGGTTCTTTAGCTTCAGGAGAGACCAACAATACGACGTTCCCATGAACACGTTGCCCCTTCCCACGGTGTCCACGAATCAACACATCTCCGATACTCTCCACAATAAGCGTATTTGTGGTGCCAGATATGCCAAAAGGCGATCCAGCTGTTACGATAACTAAGTCGCCATAACTCACTAAATTCTGATCCAGGGCAAGTTGGCTCAGCGCTAGAAATGAGTCATCGAAACTCGTTGTGGTTGGATTAAAAAATGGAATAACACCCCAATTTAGGGCTAACTGATGATAAGATTTTTCATTTGGGGTCATCGCCAAAATGGGCATTGAAGGTCTTAAACGCGATAATAGGCGCGCCGTTCCACCGCTCTTTGTGAATGCAAAAATCGCTCTTGCACGTGAGCTATAGGCTGTCTTTACTGTAGCAAGCGTTACCGCTGAAGGAACGTCATGATAGAACAAATTAGTATGTCGATCCAAAAACTGACGATTTTGAAAATCAGATTCAGCTTCACGCGCAATGCTTTCCATTACGCGTACGACTTCTACAGGATACTTACCAACTGCTGTTTCACCAGACAGCATCACCGCTGACGTACTATCATAGATAGCATTGGCAACATCGGAAACCTCCGCGCGGGTCGGACGTGGATTGTTAATCATCGATTCAAGCATCTGCGTTGCGGTAACAGAAGGTTTTCCCGCTAGATAGCTCTTTCGAATCATCATCTTCTGTAGACGCGGAACCTGGCTTATGGGTACTTCTACGCCAAGATCACCGCGCGCAATCATCACGCCATCTGCAACTTGAATAATCGTGTCAAAATTCTCCACTCCTTCCGCATTTTCAATCTTTGCGATAATCAGGATGTCTGTACTGCCATGCTCTTCAAGGAGTCTCTTAATCACTAGAATATCTTCAGCTTTGCGGATAAAGGAGGCTGCTATGAGATCAATATCATTCTCGCATGCAAAGATAAGATCTTCACGATCCCTGTCTGTCATTGCAGGAAGGGGAAGCTTTTCATTTGGGATGTTCACCCCTTTTCCGGGGCGCAGCACTCCATTGTTATGGATTTCTACAGTGACTCCGTCTGGAGCGGTTGCAACGACAGACGACATGATGTAGCCGTCATCAAAAAGAATACGACTTCCGCAGCTGACACAATCTAAGACATTAAAGGGGGTGATTGAAATTCCATTTTCATTCCCCTCTACAGGATCCCGCAGGATACGTAAATGCTGCCCTGCCTTGAGGGGTAGCTCACTCTGCTGTAAGCGGCCGACCCGAATTTTTGGGCCACGGGTATCCAGCATAATCGCTAGGGGCTTAGAAAGTTGGCGACGCGCTTCCTTCAGTAAGTCAACCGCATCTTTGAGCGTTTCGGGGGTCTGATGACTGCAGTTAAGACGCGCCACGTCCATTCCGGCCTGCATCAATTCTTTAATACATTCCAATGAATTTACTGCTGGGCCTATGGTACATACGATCTTTGTCTTTCTATGCATAACCATCCTAGAGTTCATCACCTAATGTCATCAAAATAAACCCTTTGTTAATGCCGATTCGACGAAGCGGCGCTACAACGTATAGCAAAGCAGGTAGAGCCACTTCGCCGAAGTGGCAGCTAATATTTTTCCTTATTTTGACGACATTGGTTCCTCACCCTTGATCATAAGCAGTTGAAAGAATAGTTACCAGGGCGACTTGCAAACCTCTAAGCGGATAGGTATACTTGAGGCTCGACCGAGGAGAATTTTTATGAAAAAGTGGCACCGAGTTTCTGCTCTACTCACCTTGGCGCTTAGCCTACTTCCTTTTTGGAGCTCTGCGGAAGTCGTTTGGGCAAAGCTTTTCTGGAAGCCCGATTTTTGCCCTGCGGGCTGCTATCCCCTGATGGAAAGGCGTCTTCGTGGAATCGATTGCATCTCTCGAGTAGATTTCAACTTTGCAGAAGGAACCGCTAAACTCGTTTGGAAGCCTAACCAACCTTATGACGATAGAAAACTACGCACACCAATGGCGTGGGTAGGAGTCCATATCAGCGATGTTCACCTGAAGGTTCGTGGAGTCATCGAAAGTGATGATAAAGACTTGTTTATTGTCTCTTTAGGCGACGGCACGCGCATGCCTTTGCTAAGTCCAGCTAAGCTGGAAGAAGGGCGCTATCTAATGAATCCGACGCGCAGCGCTTATTCATTAGATCCCGCAACAAAGGAACGCCTATTACAGGCGCAGAAAAACCACGAGATTGTGACGCTGGAAGGCAAGGTTATCATGCCGTACCGTCCACCTATTCACCTTCTCATCGAAAATGCAGACTATCATACAGTGGAGTAAACTTGAGTATTCGTAAAATTATTTTTAGCAGCACTTTATTTTCCTTAGTTGTTCTAGCAGGATTAACTATCCATTTTATTACTAATGAGCCGATGCTTCCTGGACCAGATTATGCCTGCCGCTTTTGCAATGAAGAGGTCGTCAAAGAGCAGGTTCTCTATCATGGCAAGTACCTCCAGGTTTGGAGCAATAGATCACCGATCGTTAAGGGGCACTTAATGATCATCCCTAAGCGACATGCGCCGCGTATTGAAGATTGGAATGCACACGAATTAACTGAGTTGAACGATGTTATTGTACGTGTCAAGTATGCTTTTGAACAGGTTTACGGAACATCAGATTTTCTTTTGGTCATGCAGAACGGAATAAAAGCGGGCCAAACGGTATATCACAGCCATTTTCATATTTTGCCCAAGACAACATACAATCTTGCAGGCAAGGTGTGGTTGTGGATGGTAATGCTAACGCGCCCTCTTGATATCGTTCTGGCAACTCCAGTGGATCAAATAATGGTTGATCTGGAGCCCGTACGCCAGGCTTTGCAACAGTAGCCCCCAAATATCCCAATCGTGTTGCGACTTCGCCGAAGCGGCATTAACAAAAAAAAGAGCCTCCACAAGGGAGGCTCTAGTATCTTCAACTCACTCGCTAGCTACATGGAGGTATCCGTCACACAACGGAAGCCAGTCTCGTCATTAAACGCATCCACGTTTAAACGTAGGCGTTCCGCAACGTCATCAGAATACACAAATCCACGTCTAACAATCTTCTGATCTGAAGCTCGGCTAGATGCAAATATGCGTGGCGCAGAGCTAGCAGTCCACTCAGCAACACGTCCGCTCACATCATTTAAGACCCGGTCAAAAGCCACTTTCGGCATGCGATTACTATCCGCCATCACGGGTTGGAAACTAGCAATCAAAGACAATACGGAAAATGCGCGGTCTTCAATCACCTGCTGTCTTACAGCCAAACGGGTCTCAAGAGAATGTCTGGCTTGCAATGACGCTCGCTCCCACTCTGCTTCAGTAGGCAATCGCTTGCCCGCCCACTCGGCATAGGCTAATGCATCGCGGTAAGAAACGTTAACCACTGGCTCAAACTCCAGGCCTTCTGGAATATCGCCATCTGCCCAATGTGCGGGAAAGCGGTGTCCTGTTTCTTCCACAAATGCGAGGTATTCTTCATTAGTCACTTCGTGCTTATCGATGAAGAAGCTAGGAACTTGCACATACTGCGATGGCTGATTCATAGTAGGAAGCAAAGTCACTGTACGGTTTTGTAGTCCACTTCCATTCACCAAAATGGTTCCTCCTTCTACAAAAACCTGGTCTTCCTCAGTCTCCCAATCCGCTAACAAAGTATCGTTTTCGTCGTCAAACTGCTCATCGTCATCGAGATCTTCGTCGAAAGCGTAGATCTCATCTTCATCGAACTGCTCATCATCGTCACTAGCGAGCACTATGTCAGAAGACTCATCGTCATCTAACTCTTCTTCATTCGCCAACCACAGATAAGAATCTTCATCGTCTATTTCCTCGTCATCAAACATTTCGTCATCAGCAGCCAGCCACATGTTTTCTTGGATGTCATCGAAGTCCTCATCATCCAAAAGATTGGTATCTTGGTCAAAATGCTTTTTAGCAAGCGCGATTAACTTAAAATCCTCTACATCAAATAGCTCATCCGGCTCATCTAAGAATCCATATTCTTCGCTATGAGTTGGTAAATCATCCATATTTACGCGAATCTCAGCGATTTGGTCCCAAGGAATGCGCACGCTATTCTCTTGGTTAACAATACGCAGTCCAATGGTAGAACTTTTAACAAAGTTGAACCCAAGATGCTCGTCACCAACTGGTCCTTCAATCGCACCTTGTAAACCACCGTTGAACTGAACATCCACGATGCGGTTGCTCGGAATGGAAATATCTCTCCAACCATCGGAAAGATGAATTTCTTCAGGATCGAGAATCACCGCCAGGTGATCTCCGGTACGCAATGTCAGGTGATAAAATCTACCATTTGATTCGTTAGTTGCTCGACTTTTTAAGACTAGGGTGCTGATATCCTCGGGATCTATTTCTGTGAGAATATAGCGTGAATCACCTTGTCCATTGCGTTCACCATTTGCAATAGGCACTCGACGGCTAAATAAAATTCTTTCCTGAGGAAGATCACCGATAAAGTTCTCGCCATTCTGCGTGACCACTTGCATCTTGGGAACACCATTGGTTAAACCAAAGGTCACAGAAGCCACATCATTTACGTTAAAAGTGACGTTACCAAATGGAAAATGCAGATCAGGAACTCTTTCTAGTCGCCCATTGACTTTACGTCCGTCACGAAGGACAAGAACATCCCCTGCATTCGTTTTTTGACTGTTGAAGTCTCTCCACTGGTTGGAAGTCTCTTGGCGTGGCTGCCCATGGTTTGCCGCATGAAGGCTAACTGTACTCCCCATCAGAAAACACGAGGCTAGCACAAAGTTCTGTACTGCGTTCCAATTCGAATATTTCAGCGTCATATCTCCACCCTTGTAATTTAGCTTTGAGCGGCTCTCAAGCCCACGTAGCAATCAAGCGCATTTGAATAAGCTTCTATAATGAAAGTTAAATTTTGTCACAAAAACTTTTTTCATGTGTGGGCAGAAAATCTGTCTCTTGCAGCCTTCCAACCTGTTGGCTAATGTTATCAAAAGACAAGCTGGCGAACCTAGAAAAGGGACATAGGGGACAAGGGACCAAAGCGACGAAAGGGACTTAAGGGACTTCGGATAAGAGACATAAGGGACAAAAATACACGTTTATTGTGTCCCTTAGGTCCCTTTCGTCGCTTTGGTCCCATGTCCCTTTCCTGAAATACTTGATTCTATTGAACACTTAGCTTAAAAGGCGTACACTGTATTGCTATGAATAATCGCCAAATCATTTTACGTCAGGTCCGAGTACATAACTTAAAATCGGTAGACTTGACCCTGGACACCAATCAGCTGATTGTATTCACGGGAGTATCTGGTTCCGGAAAGTCATCACTAGCATTTGATACCCTTTACGTCGAAGGCCAGCGTCGTTATGTGGATTCTCTCTCCACCTTCGCAAGACGTCAGATGGGCGAAATGGCCAAGCCCGACCTTGAGCATGCAGAGGGTATTTCTCCAACAATTTCCATCGAACAAAAGACCGCCGGACGTAATCCACGCTCCACCGTTGGCACAATGACGGAAATTTATGACTATTTGCGCGTGCTATTTGCGCGTGTCGGATTGCCGCATTGCCCTGTTAGTGGCGAACCAGTGTCACCTCAAAGTCGTGAACGTATTATTCGTTTAGTTCAAAGTTTGCCTGCGGGAACCAAGCTTATTATTTTGGCACCTTATGCCCGCAATAAAAAGGCCGAATTCAAGGAAGATTTTCAAGATTTGTTACGTAAAGGGTTCGCTCGCGTTCGCGTGGACGGAAAAATTGTTTCGCTAGATAACGAAATCAGTCTCGATGGAAGCATCGGTCACAATGTCGATATTGTGATAGACCGTGTTAAAGTCGAGAAAGGAACCGAATCCCGCATTGCCGAAGCGTTAACCCAAGCGCTAAATCTTGGTAATGGGGTTTGTAGTGTGCTTGACACTGATTCCGAAGAAGAACGCCTGTATTCACAACATGCCTTTTCACCGGCATCAGGCCTATCTTATGAAGCGTTGGAACCACACGATTTTTCGTTCAATAGCCCATCGGGTATGTGCCCCACCTGCAATGGTATGGGAGAGGTCAAAGACTTTGATGTAGAAAAAGTCATCAATCCTGAGCTAAGCATCGCAGAAGACTGCTGCCAAGTAGGAAGCTCCTACCAAACGGTGCGTTACGGCAATATTTACGACAACCTAGCCAAGCTCTATCGCTTTAGCGTTCATACTCCTTGGAAACAGCTAACAGCTTCTGCCAAAAAAGTGTTCTTGTATGGCAACAACAAGAAATACACGCGCATGAACTTTATACATCCTGAGACCGGAGCCACCTGGTCTGATTACGTCGCTTGGAAAGGAGTGATGTCGGAAGCTCAACAGCGTTTCCGCGAGGCCACAAGTGACAGCTACCGCAACAAAATGCTGAAATTGATGACCGTTCAGACATGCCCGGACTGCGAGGGAGCTCGTCTTAAGGCCTATCCCGCAGCCGCCCTTGTTTCAGGCAAACGTATTAACGAACTCACCGATATGACGGTTGAGGAGTGTTTTGCATTCTTTCAAAGGCTGAAACTCTCCAAGACTGATAAGCTGATCGCTGAGGAGCTGATCAAGGAAATCGAAGAGCGCCTGAAATTCCTTTTAGACGTAGGACTTCATTACCTTACTTTGAGTCGCACAGCTCCTACGTTATCGGGAGGTGAAGCGCAACGCGTGCGCCTAGCCTCTCAAATTGGATGCGGATTGGTTGGTGTCACCTACATTCTCGATGAACCGTCCATAGGACTCCATCCTCGCGACAACAAACGCCTAATCGAAACACTCAAACGCCTACGCGACAAGGGCAATACCGTTATTGTCGTTGAGCACGATGAAGAAACGATGTGGGAAGCAGATCACATCGTAGACTTCGGTCCCGGCGCGGGCAGTCGCGGAGGAGAAATTGTTTGCAGCGGTAGCTTACATGATCTTGTAACATGCGAGGATTCGCTCACCGCTGATTATCTCACTGGCCGGCGCACCATCGCAATCCCCAAAAAGCGACGTAAGGGTAGTGGTGAGAGCTTAACTGTAGTAGGAGCTCAGCACCATAACTTAAAAAATGTGACGGCTAAAATCCCGCTGGGATGCTTTGTGGCGATTACTGGAGTTTCCGGCTCTGGCAAGTCTTCGTTAATCAGTGATACACTCTATCCTTCACTAGCCAACGTCCTCCATAAAGCAGAACTAGCAGTTGGAGTGCACAATAAGATCGACGGCTTAGACAATATCGATAAGGTGATTGCTATCGACCAAACTGCCATTGGACGCAATCCACGCTCCAATCCGGCCACTTATATTAAGCTCTTCGACGAAATCCGCGATCTCTTTAGCCAACTCCCCGAAAGCCGTGCCAGAGGCTACCAACCCGGACGCTTCAGCTTTAACGTTAAGGAAGGCACCTGCCCACGCTGCCTTGGAATGGGCATGACTCGCATCGACATGGACTTCCTCGAGGATGCGTGGATCGAATGTCCGGTATGCAAAGGCAAGCGCTTTGATCACGAGACCCTTTCAGTTCTGTTTAAGGGCAAAAACATCTACGACATTCTAGAAATGGATGTTTCTGAAGCTTTAGAGTTCTTTGAGAGCATCCCTTCGATCAAACACAAGTTGGAGACCCTTAAGCGCGTCGGCATGGACTACATAAAAATCGGTCAGTCATCTACAACGCTGTCTGGAGGCGAAGCCCAACGCATTAAGCTCGCCAAAGAACTTGTACGCCCCGCCACAGGACGCACGATTTATATTCTGGATGAACCGACCACTGGATTACATTTTCATGACATTCAGCATTTGCTGGCCGTGCTTCACGAACTGGTTGATCGCGGCAATACAGTGATCGTGATCGAACATAACATGGACGTCGTAAAGACTGCCGATTGGATTATTGATATTGGCCCAGAAGGTGGCCACGAAGGGGGTTACGTTGTTGCTAAAGGCACTCCAGAAACTATCGCTAAAAAGAAAGATAGCCCGACCGCCACAGCGCTGAAAACGGTGCTCACCCATAATGCCATGGAAATGACGGCCAAAATGCTTGCCACTAAAAAGCAGCGCAAAAGCGAAGTGGTGGTACCTCCTTGCAATACTATCACAGTGCGCGGGGCCGAGCAAAACAACTTGAAACACCTCGATGTTGATATTCCACGAGAGAAAATCACGGTTTTAACAGGTCCCTCTGGATCAGGAAAAACCTCGCTAGCCTTCGAAACCATCTATGCCGAAGGGCAACGTCGCTACATCGAATCCTTGTCTCCTTATGCACGACAATTCGTCAAGCAAATGCCAAAGCCAAAGGTCGGACAGGTCGATGGTCTTTCGCCAGCTATCGCCATCGAACAAAAGTCGCACGCGGGTAACCCACGAAGCACCGTGGGAACCATGACCGAAATCTATGACTATCTCCGCGTGCTTTTTGCAAGAATTGGCATCGCACATTGCCCAGAAACCGGCGAAGTCATCAAAGCCATCAGTAAAGATCACGTCGTAGACCGCATCCTAAGCTATCCACAGAACGAAAAACTGCACATTCTTGCTCCCCTGGATATTCGTAAAGGCGAAGCCTTTGAATCCATCGTCACCAGACTACGACGTCAAGGCTATTCGCGCATTCGACTTAATGAAGAGTTTTATTCCCTCGAAGACGATGCTGAACCTATTCCCTACGATCGACGACGCAAAAATGAGCTATTCTTGGTCATCGATCGCCTTAAAGTCAGCGCGTCAGCCAAGTCTCGAATCTTTGAAGCCATTGAAAACGCCTCTGAAGTGAGTAATGGAAAGCTCACCCTCCTACGCGAAGATGGCACAACGGTATTCTTCAATCTGACCTTCTCAGTAGAAAGCACCGGAAAGTCATATCCTGAAATCACTCCGCACACGTTTTCATTCAATACCATCGAAGGAATGTGTCCGGAATGCCAAGGCTTAGGCGTGCAGTATGGATCTAATCTAACGCAGCAACCTCTGCTTATGCGTAACAGCGTGGTAGATTTAATACGAACCCTTTGTAAAGACCTTTTAGACTATCGTGCCTGGCACATTATAGCCGATATGTTGAAGCTGAAGGGAATCGCCCCCTATTCAAAAGTCTCTTCACTCACTTCCACGCAGTTGAACTTCCTGTTCAATGGCGACAGCGAAATCGATCTAGAATACAACGAAGCTTCACTGCATTGGATAGGCATCAATAACCTACTCGTTAAGTTGGCAAAGAGTGGCAAAACTGAAATCAAAGCCCTCATCATCCCTATGCTTGACGAGCAGCGCTGTCCAGCTTGCGAGGGCTCCCGACTGAATGCTCTCGCCCGGCATGTCACAATTCATAAGAATGGGATCGCCGATGTTTGTGCCTGGCCCATTGAAAAGACATTGCCGTTTTTGAGCGAATTGGAGCTACCTGCAACCGAGCGTAAATTTTTAGATGAAGTTAAAAAACAGCTCATTAGCCGTTTAGCCTTCTTAGATGAAGTCGGCCTTAACTACTTGGCTCTAGACCGCACAGCGCCCACTTTAAGCGGAGGAGAGGCCCAACGCATTCGCCTTGCGCGTCAATTGGGCAGCGGTTTGACAGGGGTCATGTATGTACTTGACGAACCCACGATTGGCCTACATCCGCGTGACAATGAAAGACTGAATCAAGCCCTTATGCGCCTGCGCGACTTAGGGAACACGGTTCTGCTTGTGGAACATGATCCCCTCACCATCGCCAAGGCTGACTATGTTCTCGATTTTGGACCGCGCTCGGGACGTCTCGGTGGCTACATCACTGCTAGAGGATCCGTAAAACAAATCCTCAAAAATAAAGATTCTCTAACTGGCGCTTATCTATCAGGACGCCAATCTGTTCCAACACCGGCGCATAGACGACGCGCTGATGGCGGGGTGATTACAATTAGCAACGCTGCCAAGCACAACCTAAAAAAAATCTCTGCAGCGATACCACTTGGCAACATGGTGGCGTTAACAGGAGTCTCCGGTTCAGGCAAATCGACATTGCTGCATCACATCCTCTTGCCCGCATTAGAACGCGGCATTGGAGAACGCGACAAAGTTGTCATCGATGGCGCTAGCGTGGCCGGCATCGAGCAAGTCGACAAGGTCATTTCAATCGATCAAAATCCGATAGGTCGTACCGTACGTTCTGACGTCGCGACCTATTGTGATGTGCTCACACCCATTCGCGAGTTCTTTGCTTCATTGCCCGAATCTCGTACACGCGGCCTTCAACCCAAGCATTTCAGCTACAACCATCGCAGAGGCATGTGCACCGCTTGCTGGGGCCTCGGTTATCGCAAGGTGGAAATGCACTTTTTACCACCTGTGAAAGTGCTATGCGATGAATGCAATGGCCTGCGACTCAACCCCGTTAGCTTGGAAGTGGAATACAAAGGCAAAACTCTCGGACACTATCTTGATGCAACAGTGGAAGAAGTACGAGCTGCTTTCGAAAACCATCCTAGAATCTGCCGCATTCTTGATACCCTCATTTCGGTAGGCCTAGACTATCTAAAATTAGGTCAAGAAATGGTTACGCTATCCGGAGGAGAAGCTCAACGGATTAAACTGAGTCGCGATCTAGCCAAACGTTCGCGAGGACACACCATTTATCTTCTTGATGAACCCACAACCGGCCTGCATAGCGATGACATTCAGAAGTTGTTGGGTGTCTTGCACCGCTTAGTGGATATGGGCCATACTGTCGTTTATATCGAACACAATAGCGATATGATCCGCGCCGCGGACTACATTATCGATCTTGGTCCTGAAGCCGGCGCCCGCGGAGGCGAAGTCGTTGTCACTGGTACTCCGGAAAAGGTAGCGAAACACCCTACCTCTTGGACAGCCAAATTCTTGAAAGTTGTTGTGTAACTTAAAACTAGGAAACGGATATTTCGTCTCAAGCAAAATGCTCATTGCATCATCAGGCTCAAGTCAGGCTTAAAATAAAAATGACTTCAAAAACCGTATAATTGCAACTGCCAAAATTAGCTATTGAATTTAATTTGAAAAAAATATAAAATTCAATTAATTTAAAACAGGGCAATAAATGGATATATCTTTAAATACTATACTTAACTCAAATCGCGCAGAAAGTAATTTTCTTTTCATAAAAAAACTACCAGATAATATCAATGTCTTAATACCGAAAAAAAATGATTCAAATATTAAAATAGAAGATAAAACAATAACATACATAAAAAAATTACCTTCGGCAAGAACCTTCAATAAAGAACAAGCTAGTGAAATATTAAGTCATCCGCGCAACCAGTGCCCTTTTCAACCAAATGAATGGAATCTTACATTTTGTGCAGCTAAGATTATTATTCCCGATCTTCAGCTAAACGATGGAATACTTTGGTGTGATGCAGAGCACTATGCTATTTATCGCCCATTGCTGGCAAAATTTTTAATACTTAAGGTCTCCGAATACCAAGAAAAAATCCGGATCCTTGCCTCCGATTATTTAAATTTAGCTACTTGCTCGGTACATTCAGATGTTCACCAATTCGTGGAGAGATCACTTCGCGTGAGCTTATTTAACGGTAACAACGACTCTCCAACATTATTTAGTGACCACTTAAAAAAGTTTAACCCAGAAAATGCTTCAAATATCGAAATGCTGAACCTTGGAATCGACTCTATATATGCAGATGGTGTCGGCACAACCCTTGGATCAGAGAGTGAGTTTGTTTCAGAGATGCTGAAAAATAATTTTAGCATTAACCAAATTAAAGCTATGATCATCACGTTATTCTCAGCTAATTCAATCAATATTGTTCCTGTTATCACAAAAGCTTTAGATTATCTTATTAATAACTCTGAGTTCATTGATAATTTTCGACAAATGCATGCCAAGAATCCAGAGGAAGCCGCAACTACACTCAAAAAATTGATCATTGAATGCTTAAGGCTAACCTCTCCTACACCGGAAATTCGACGTGAACTGACGGCTGGCCCATGCCAACCACAGCATGTAACCGTGAATCTCAGGGCCCTCACACGAAATCAAAACCTGGTCGGTGAAAATCCTGATGAATTTAATTTAAATCGCTTCGCAAACAATATACCCAACCATCTGCCTAGTTTGAATTGGATGCCCTTTGGTGGTAAGAAGCACGGATGCGTTGGCTGGAAATACTCTTATACGGTCATGTCAATATTCCTAACAGAATTCATGTTAAAACCCGACTTGCTACCTACATCGCGCTTGAACACAGCCGTTCTTTCCTAGTGAAACGTTGCGCATCGAAGGCCAAGTCGAGACTTGGCCGAGTGGCGCGAC